>DORE01000220.1 GCA_003514305.1 Gammaproteobacteria bacterium
AACAAACTTCAATATCTCGAGCGTTAGGTAACCGCTGTTCTGACAAACCGGCGAGCGGCCCGTCGATTACAGCGCATCGCCGCGTGAGGCGCATGACCAGACGTTTTTTTCGATTAGGATTCCTGTTAAATCAGGGGGTAAGCCGGATCGGTAAGACGAGTGAAGGATCTACAGGCTCACCTTCCTGACGAATTTCAAAGTGTAGCATGGGAACGCCGTCGGCATTCTCGCCAAGTTCAGCAATTTTCTCACCTGCAATAACCCGACGTCCCTCCGGAACTAGCATTACGCTGTTATGCGCATATGCGCTCAGATAGTCATCAGAGTGCCTTATGATGATTAGATTTCCAGTGCCCTGAACGCCCCTTCCAGAATACACCACGTCACCAGTTGCCGCGGCAAGCACCGAGTCGCCAACCGTGCCGGAGATATCGACCCCTTTGGTCAGTCGTGGCTGGAATGGCGTTATTACTTTCCCTTTGTGCGGCCATGACCAGTGCAATTGCCGGGGCATAGGCTCAACGTCGGCAAGCCTCAGTGAACTCGAAGACTCGCTGCCGTCCGAAACCGCATTAATCGAAGAATTAATCCCTATACCAAAGGCTTCCGTCGCCGCTTCAGTGAGCGCAGAAGCCGCTTTCAGCCGCAACTGCTGACCCACAAAGATTGTGTACGGAGGATTAAGCCCGTTCGCCAGAGCCAGACTTCTAAAATCCAGATCATATTGAAAGGCTATTGAAAACAGCGTATCGCCGGCGCTAACCAAATGTGACACCGGTGTGGTCAAGGTATTGAAAGTATTTCGGGATACCGCCGACGTCTTTTCAGAAAGCCGCTCGCGCTCTTCGCGGCGAGGAGCAATTGGCTGTCGAACCACTTCGAATGACGCTTGCGATGTTGCTTCTGAGACCATAGCGTCGGATACAGCTTCCGTAACGCCGTTAGTTATTTCGGAGCGGGTCTGCGAAGACAGCACCCTGCTCGGGCGTGATGTTTCAATAAGCTGACTGTCGCTATTGTTATTGCTACTCAAAATCATAGGAGCAGCCCGCTCGAGCCGTTGGCCCTGCTCTGACACTGGCGCCTGGTGCGCACTACAGCCAAGAAAAGTCAGTGACGCCAGCACTGCCGGGAGATTCAACGCTGCCGAACTTACCAAACAGCTTACTTGTTGAGATGTTACTTTTTTCATAATCTGGTCACTGGACTGGTATTTCGCGCGTCGGTTTTTTTGATGCTGACCGGTCAAGTATCAGAACTATGGCTGTGCCGAGCATGAAGCAGAGCGCAACCTCAAACAATTGAGGGCTCTCACTGGTCAGCTCGGCGTATGTTTGCGGCCAAACATTAACCGACTTTAGAGCCTGTGCAGAACTCTCAGCGTTAGGGCCAACCAGCCGCCAGGGCCAAAGCGCCGGTAGGGAGCCAAGCAACATACCGCAAATAGCACTGAAGCAAAGGGCTCGATACTTTAAGAGCAATTGCGAAAGTAAGCGGCTGAACAGCAGCAAACCGGCTAGGCATCCGACCAAGAACACGCTAATGCGCAGCCAATACAAGCTTGTCAATGCAATTAACATGGTTTCGTAAGTACCCAGCAGGATCAAAATAAAAGCGCCTGACAGGCCGGGCAGGATCATGGCGCTGACTGAAACAAACCCACAGAAAAATAGATAGCCAAGATTTAGTTCTGAAGCAGCTGCAGGTTCAAGCGATCCAATCATTCCCGTCGCCAGAGCCCCAAGCAGCGCCACCCAACAGTATTTAAAACGAAAGACGGGTATTTCGCCTGACAATAAAACCACTGAGGCAATAACTAATCCGAAGAAGAAAGCCATTAGCGCCTCAAAATGGTTATTTAACAAGTAGAGCATCGAATTAGCTGACAACAACAAACCCGACAGTATACCGATAGCGAGAATCAGCAAAAAACTGCCGTTTACATATCGCCACGCATCCTGAAGTTTTAATTTCAACAACAATCGTACCAAGGTGGCATCAAACTGCCGAATGCTAAGAATGATCTCTTCGTAGATTTTGGTGATAACTGCAATAGTGCCGCCCGAAACACCAGGCACAGAGTCTCCCAAGCCCATAGCAAAGCCTTTCCCGTACAGAGAAATAATACCGCGCCAGCGGCGATCAGAGTTCGGAGTTAATACAGACATCGTTGACCACAATACCAAGCGATTTCCATGAGATTAGGATTGAATCTGCCCCATGAGCAATGGGACGAAGCGGACTTTATCTAAAATTTGCTCAGTGAATTGTGAGCCCTCTCGGCGAATTAACTTGAGTTCCTGATAGTCTTCCCCACCAACAGGAATAATCAAGCGACCACCATCAGCAAGCTGTGATAGCAGTTCAATGGGAACCTGGCGAGGAGCTGCAGTGGCAATAATTGCGTCAAATGGCCCGTGATCTCTCCAGCCCAGACTCCCATCATCATGTTTAAATTCTATATTGCGCAGGCCAAGGAGTCGCAAGTTCTTTTTGGCACGCTCTGACAAGTCTTTGATCCGCTCAATTGTAAAGACCCGTTTGGCTAGCCTAGCAATCACCGCGGTCTGGTATCCGCAACCAGTTCCGATCTCGAGCACCTTGCTCATGGCACCAGTTTTGACGATCGCCTCACTCATGCGGGCAACCACATATGGCTGCGAAATCGTTTGGTTGTGCCCAATGGGCAGCGCAACATCCTCATAAGCGCGATGTGCGAGCGCCTCATCCAAAAAAATATGACGAGGAGTTGAGCGCATAATATCGAGAACCTCCATACTTTGAATCCCTTGATCCATCAGCCGACCCAACAGTCTCTCTCGCGTCCGCTGGGACGTCATGCCGATGCCATTTAGATTCTGCATACAATTCAATTTCCTATCCACTCAAACGACCTGAATTATCGGCATCTGAAAAAGCCTCCACCCGACACAACTCACGAAGCACACTGGTCGCGTAGGCTCCTGTTGGCAGGCTGAATGATAGCTCCAAAGTTCTGGAGTCCAACCAATGCCAAACGAGCTGTTCTATTTTGAAGCGAAGAGGGCGACGCCCCTCCTTCACATTCAACCAGATCAATCTATCTACTATTTCCGGAGATTCTTGCCCCACTGCTCTTTCAATATCGGCAGCCTTCCCGCGAGTTACATACCTATTCTTGGTCTCGGGCTTGCCTGGAAGGGCTCCTGTAAGGTGGATATCTAAACATTCCAACCGATCAGTAAGTTCTTGATTCCAGTCGCCAATTGCAACCGTGAAAAAACGCTTGGACCGGTTCAAATTCAACACATCACCTTCTATATACCGCGACCAGGTTTGGTTGCTCACACGACGAGAGAGCAGCTGATTGAAAACATAGGCTCTTACTGCTGAGTAGAGAATTGACCGTTTCTCGCGATTTTTTTGGCTAACGCGGACTTGCCCCTCCGACTGCCGCAGCATGGCCATCGCCTCAGAAAGATTCTTTAACTCACGACCAAAGCGCTGGGTGCCAAAATAGTTAGGCACCCCATATTTTTCAAGAATCTGTAATCGGCATTCGATGTCTCGCGCACAGCCAGAGAAGTCTCTCAGCACGAGCCGGAACTCGTTTGATTTGTGCGCTCCTATTCGCAGCTTTCGGTAATTGCGGGCCATACTCTTTATTTCGAGACCTGCTTCATCGAAACGCTTAAGGGCACACTCACCGAGCCACGCAACCCGAGCACTAAACCATTGACGGGTTCGGGCCTGCCGGTCTTTCATTCCAGAATAACCAACTTCCTGCTCATCAATGGCCAGAATTTGGGATATTTTACGCACGGCCCCTCTGGTTGACTGACCAGACTTTTCAATTAGAAGCATTACGTGTTCGCCAGCACCACTGGGCTCGAAACCAAGCGTCTCAGCGACAACAAAATCATCATAATGCTGTTTGATTCTAGCGCTGTGCGTAGGACGTCCCAAAGCATAGGCTTGGGACTCAAGGGGCACAAACAACTCCCGATCATGCATGTTACTTAGAGGAGCTCAATAACGCGACACAATGACAGGCGATGCCCTCCTCCCGGCCGATAGATCCGAGTCCTTCCGTGGTAGTCGCTTTTACGTTCACATCCGAAGCTTTCAGACCCAAGTAATTCGCAAGCTGATCACGCATCGCTTTGCGGTAGGGCGAAATTTTTGGTGCCTGGGCTATAACTGTGACATCCACATTTACAGGAAGCCAGCCTTTAGACGAGGCGCTCGCAAGAACCTGTTCCAGCAACAGACTGCTGTCGACATTGGCAAACTCCTCGTCCGTATCCGGAAAATGCTGGCCGATATCGCCTCCACCGATAGCACCCAATATCGCGTCGCAAAGTGCATGTAAAACAACATCGCCATCTGAGTGAGCGAGGAGACTTTTAGGCTCTTCGATTTTGAGGCCACCGAGTATCAACGGTTTGTTACTGTCAAAACTGTCACTAAACCTGTGAACATCGAAACCATGGCCTATTCTAAACATGCCTGCGCTCATGGGCTTTGCGGACCTGATGAAATTTGGTGCTGCATAATTAGCTCAGCCAAAAATAGATCAGATTCATAGGTTATCTTTATATTATCTGTGCTACCCGGGACAACGATAGGCGAAAAGCCGAGAGATTCAACAGCGGCGGAATCATCAGTCACGACCCTGCCCTGTTCAACCGCGAGTTGCAAAGCCCGGCGAAGGATACTGAATCGAAATATCTGAGGCGTCAGCGCTCTGTATAGCGAGGAGCGGTCCACAGTACCGACAGCTTCACCTCGAGAATTGACTCGCTTCAAGGTGTCGGAAACCGGTGCTGCGAGCAAACCACCAACATCATGATTACCGACCGCTTCAACTAACGCGTCTACCTCTGCGGGTCTCAGGCACGGTCGAGCGGCATCATGCACCAGAACCCAATCGTCTGATGCCGACTTCGAATCCAAAGTATCCAGGGCGTTAAGCACAGAATGGCAACGCTCATCACCTCCACGCACAATCAGCACTGGCAGTATGTCCGGGACATCAGCAGACATCGGGGTCTCATCATCTGGGTGCAGAACCAATACCAGACCAGAAAGTGCCCTTACGCGCCCCAGGCGTTCCACGGAATGCTGCAGTACAGTTTTGCCATTAATCCGCAAATATTGTTTCGGGACGCTGGCTCCCATTCTCTTGCCAAGCCCCGCCGCTGGCACGATACCCCATATCGCCATTTGTTACTCTTCACGCATGATTGATGATTGATTGTGCCAAAGAAAGCGCACAATCTGCGCCTTTGTCATCCTAATCGATAATAAGAACGAACGTTTCATCGCTCCCTATCATGCCCAATTCAGAGCGTGCTCTTTCCTCCACCGCCTCAATGCCGGTTTTTAGGTCGAGAACTTCAATCTCTAACAGGCGATTGCGCGCCTGTAGGTCGGCATTGACCTGGTGCTGTTCGTCAAGTGCCTCTTTGAGAAGATGAAGTGCGCGCACGCTACCTTCACCTGCCCAAAAGCGATACTGTAGGATGAGTATCGCTATCCCTAATGTGCCGAGTAAAACCCTCATTTTAGTCCGGTAGCCACCTTAAATCGGGCAAATTCCCCAATTCCTTTATATCGAGCCGAGGAACCCAGCATTTCTTCAATCCTAAGAAGTCTGTTGTACTTGGCTACTCTGTCAGATCGGCAAAGCGAACCGGTCTTAATCTGCCCTGCTGCAGTGGCCACGGCAAGATCAGCGATTGTTGTATCAGCGGTCTCACCCGATCGATGGGATATCACAACCGTATAACCTGCGGTTTTAGCCAAATTAATCGCCGCTAGAGTCTCACTTAGTGATCCTATTTGATTGAATTTTATCAAAATAGAGTTAGCTACTCCTTCATCGATACCATGTTTGAGGATCCTCGTGTTAGTCACAAACAAGTCATCTCCTACTAACTGAATTTTATCGCCTATTTTAGAAGATAATTGAGCCCATCCTTGCCAATCCGACTCATCCATGCCGTCCTCAATGGATAAGATTGGGTACGCATTCGTCAGCTGTTGTAGGTAATCTACGAACTCGTCTGAACTGTAGCTCT
>DORE01000025.1 GCA_003514305.1 Gammaproteobacteria bacterium
CCCAACTCTCCAAGAGCGCCGGCAAAACCAAAACCGTGAAACAGCCCGAAGACAAAAGCGACAATCCAGGGCTTTTGATGCACTAGGGTCATCTGGCCACGCTGACTCATCACGACTTCCCGCGCCAGCATGAGGATCGACAGTGCGATAAGTACTTCAATTGGCGGTCCGGGGGCCGGGAAAATTTCTAGTACCGCGCAGGCCAGAGTAATACTGTGGGCGACAGTGAACGCAGTTATGGTCTGAAGCAGCTTCCAAAACCCAGTTAATAGAAGTAATAGCCCGAGGACAAACAGCAGATGATCGATGCCAAAAAGGATGTGGTCGGCACCCAGGACTAGATACCGATACGCCAGGCTTCCCAGCGAGCTTGCACCTGCTTTGAGACCGTTGAGGGGGACCTGAATCACGACGCCAGACCCAGGGAAATAACCGGAAACGTCTTCTCCGTCCGCCCACCGGGCGATAGCGACTAATCCCTCAAGCGACCACGGGAAGCTCAAGCTGTCGTCAATATTAAGGGCAGGATTGCATTGAAAGCGGTAGGCGAAATTGCCGGGCGGCAAGCCCTCGCAGCGTTCAGGCAGAATCCGCTCGATGTTAAATAGGGGAGGGACCTGCTGATCCACCACTGAAAGACTGTAGGAGCCGTGGCTCTGCTCATCGAGAAAAATCCTAGCGACACCAGTGACATCCACATCATGTCCGTTCGCCAAGGCTGGGATGAGCAGAAAACAGAACATTAGGTGAAAGAGCGATTTCATGGAGGCCGAACGTCTCTGCAGGAATTGGATCAGACTGGTGAGCTTAATCATCATCAATAATGCGAACGGTGTATTGCTTCCAGAGTTTCTCTATTTCTGTCTGTAACCGTTGCTCTTCTTCCATGTTAATCCATTCCAGCCTGACGCGGTCGCGAATTTCTCCCAATAATGGCAGCTTCGATTCAGTTTTAGATTTGACCTGAAGCCAGTGCTGACCCCGATTGCTGAGAAAGGGCCCCTGCCATGGGCCTATATCCGCGCCGAAAACCTGATCACTGAAAGCTACATCGAAGATGTTCGACAGGTCGAGTCGATTGACATTTGGGAGAGGGGCGAGGTTTCCGGGAGACTGGGACAGCAAAGATTCAGCATCCATGCCGGCGGCCAGCTGTTCCAGCAGTTCTTCAGGCAGGGAATCCTTGCTGTTGAAAACGATTTCGTCAGTATCAAGCGTCGGCAGGGTCCGATAACGTTCAAGATTGGTGCGATAGAAGGCTTCTAGTTCTGCTTCGTTGGGTTGAATAATATCGCCGCTCAGCACATGACGCATTTTTTGTGCAAGGATGTCGTGTATCCGGGCGTCATCATCCAGACCTAATTTAAGCGCTTCTTGTACCAGAATCTGCTCCTCAACAAAGGCGGCGATGAAGTAGTCTCGTTGCTCTTCGCTGATCGCCTGACCGGTTGCCATCTCTTGCATGAACAGGCGGCCATCTATTTCTGTCTGGTCCAGCTCCAGAAACGTGCTCCGATTTCGATTGCTGAAGCCGTAAATAACGAAAATGATTAACGCTATTAAGAAAAAATGCACCAGTGGCTCTCGCAAAAGCCACTTGGTCGTAATGGGGTGGATATTTTCGCTCATTGGTTCCTGTCCTTGAGACTTAGCATTGTGACTTGGAGTCGGCAACATCTTCTTGATAGCCTAAGCGGAGGCAGAGAGGCGGTCAGCCATTTGTTTGGGAAACTTCATCTAGATTCTACAACCGTGGATGAGATGCAGCCAGTAATGGAGCCACTTAGTCGAGAGTTTGTTGATCGCTGCCGTTGCGAGGAAGACCGGATTTTTTGTGCGTACAACGCGTCTCGTCTTGCAACTCGCGTCGGCGCGGCTTGTACGTTTGGTTTCAGTGCGCTGAGCATCGGTGCTGTTTGATTTGCGCGCATCAAGAGGGTTTGCATCTTCGGACTGTAGCATTCGGTAAATCTTTTGCTGAGCATTGCGCTGGTGATCCTCATGCCATAATTTTTCTACCCGTTTAAGCTAGTGATGTAGGATTCTGTGCTGCACATCCGACGATGTTGACAGACGCAAGATATCTATAAAGGCCTTTATTTGCGATGTTGGCTAGGCTTCTGGCACAGAAGCGAATTCGTTTGTCCGTGTAACTTTCAGACTGATGTCCTTAGGTGCGGTTGTTGCTGCATTGATCAAAACGCACTCCGTTATGCGACTGAGCTTAATGTCACGGCGTTTGGGCTTGGCTATTGCCACAGTATTGCCCGTATTAGTTTGGTGATTTCGGTGCTGTCGCTTCAGAAGGTTGTGTGGTTTGGCGAAGAGTCGCTCGCACCTGGATTCCTGAATTAAGGTTTTTTCCTTATCATTCATGCGGAACAGGCTTTCAATCGAAGAATGTGGTTTGCATTGTTACATCCTGACCGAGGAGACAGCAGTAACTCTACCGACGTAAAGCCCAAATACCGTAGCCAATCTGTACATCAAACTACCTCATCTGTATAATTTTTGTTTTGCGGATAATAGAAATCTCATGTTACGAATTGCTGAAGAAGCTTTAACATTCGATGACGTGCTGCTCCTGCCCGCACACTCTATCGTGCTTCCTCGCGCCGTCGGTTTGCAGTCCCGAATCACCAAGGCAATCTCGCTGAACATTCCGCTCATCTCAGCGGCAATGGATACGGTAACGGAAGCCCGTCTTGCTATTGCCATGGCTCAGGAAGGTGGCCTAGGTGTGATCCATAAGAGCATGACGATTGAGCGTCAGGCACGAGAAGTTCGTGCGGTGAAGAAGTTTGAAAGTGGGGTGGTGAAAGACCCAATCACAATCGCTGCGAATGCTACCGTGAGGGATCTGGTTGCGGTGATGAAGGAAAACAACATTTCCGGTATGCCCGTCGTAAATGGTTCGGGCCTGGCGGGAATC
>DORE01000139.1 GCA_003514305.1 Gammaproteobacteria bacterium
TTCCCCCTGGCAACTCGAGGGGCTTCGGGTGAATCTGTAGCGCCATTTTTCAACGGTTGGATCAGAAACGAAGATGATTCGGTGACATTGATATTTGGATTTGCTAATCAGAACCGCAAAGGAGTCACGGATATTCCGATTGGTCCGAACAATCGCCTCGAGCCCGCACAATATGATGGGGTCCAGTCCACTCATTTCCCGGCTTACCAGCGCTTTGGATTTGTGGGTATTCAGGAACGGGGGGCTTTTGCCGTTGTATTGCCTGCGGATGAGGCAGATACCGAAGTCACCTGGACTTTGAGTTCTGGCGGCCAAACCTGGACGGTACCTGGCCGGACAACCTCTACATCCTATGAAATGAGTAATGGCGAGCGAGCTCAGGGCTCCCTTAAGCCTGCGATACGCTTTAGCCTTGACGGACCGGAATCAACCAATGTCTCAGGCATATATGCTACGCCGGTTACAACCACCGTGGGTGAGCCAGTTACATTAACAGCCTTCGTACAGGACCGTGGCAACCGGGAAGCCTATCCTGAAAACAAAATCATGCTTTATCAGGTCGGTACTGAGTGGCTTCTGCATCAAGGTCCTGAGGGTGCCTTGCCTGAGCTGTCTGACCCCCGGATAAGCGGAAGAGACCGAGCGCGTGAAGCGGGCGAAAGCGCTTCGGGCGATTGGGAGGAAGTGACAACCCAGGCTACTTTTTCCAAGCCTGGCGATTATATAATTCGACTGCGGGCAGACAATTTTCTGGCGGCTGATAGCAAGTTCGATAATGTGTGCTGCTGGTCGAATGCCTATGTCCCGATAACTGTAACTCCCTAAAATTAAATTTTACAGTCACTGAGCGCCCCGCTTGCTACTCCATAGGCACGATGGGCGTTCCCCAAGCGACTGCGCTTGACTGCATCATTCGAGTTGCCGCAGATCCGTGTCCCTTTAAATGCAGGGTGTCGCTTCTCCTCGCACGAAACAATATTGATTGGCAGTGGTTGTCGGGCGCTTTGCCTTGGGGAATAAGCGAGCTAGACATAATCTTTTGAGACGGTCCAAGACGCTCTTGGGCATAATTGAGAAAGCTTTATGCTGACTCTTGAGCAGTCAGATAGAAGTCTAAGAGCAAAAAACCCGCGCTCACAAAATGAGGCGGGCTTTTTGTTCCTAAAGTAAACTGACTTATCGATCGTCGCGGTAAGAGCTGACCGGTGGCAGCTGGGCACCCGATAAATCTGCTGGGATACTCGTTTCCGCGCGCACAACGTGGGTCAGCGTACCTATACCCTCGATGCTTGCCTGGATGGTTTCTCCATCCTGCAGGAAGCCTGATCCGGTAGCACGCTGAACACGACCAGCGCCGGTGCCGCCAGAGGTTCCGCTCTGCATCACATCCCCCGGAAACACTGTGATAAGGGAAGAAGCATATTCGATTAGCTCCGGAATGTTGTGGATCATATCGCCAGCCTGAGCTTCCTGCACCGTCACACCATCGACAACGGTTATCTGGTGCAAGCGCTCCATGGGATCGCCGTAAAATTCCTTCGGTACGATCCAGGGGCCATGCGGCGCAAAGGTGTCGTGGCCCTTGCCCACAAACCAGTCGGAACGCACGCCATACCCACCTGGCGGGCGACCGCCCCTGTCAGAGACATCCATTGCGACCATGTAGCCGAAGACGTGATCGTATGCGCGGTTCGCCGAGATGTACTTGCCTGCTTTGCCAAAAACGATGGCCATTTCCACTTCGTATTCGATTTCATCTCGACCGTAGGGCATGATGATGTCTTCCCCATCTCCTACGATCGCGCCTCGGGTTGGCTTGAGAAATAAGTAGGGTACACCTCTGTTTTCCTGGCGCTCCCGCGTACGCTGTGCCAGCTGCTCTGCAGAGCAGCCTTCACAGGCATGCGTGTAGAAGTTCACAGCGGCATTCATAACCTTGCTGGGATATTGAATGGGCGCCATGATGTCAACATCTGCAACTGGATGAATGTAATCAGGGTGATTTCCGGGCTCCAGGGCGCCTTCTTCGTTTAGCCAGTTTACCACTTCGTAAATACGATATTTTAGACCATATTCATATTGTTCGATCAGGCCAAGCATATCGACAGGCATGAGCATGCTGGCGTATTGAGGCGCTAACTCCATGGCTCGGTTTGCGGCGGTCAGCTCAACAATCAGCTGATCTCCGCGCATCACAAGACCGACAGTGGGAACATCATCTATCGCAAAGGTGCCTACCTTGAAAGGCTCGACTGATTCTGCATCTTGGGCGTAAACACTGCTTGCACTGGCGAAAAGAGCAAAAGCTGCGCCGAGTGTCAGGGAGACTAACTTTCTATTTTTCATAATCCACTCCCGTGCCGAAGCACTAAAACGATCAAAACTCGACCGGCCAAGTCAACAGACTTAGCTGGTGTTACTAGGAAGGTATCTCTCCCTTGCGGCCGTGTCTAGGATAAAACTGATACAGAGAGCGCCAAACTGTAGCAAACTGCAGCGAATCGTCGGGTTAAGTGTGTCTTGCTTGTCAGGATTCGACTTGAGCTGATGTGTTCCAATCGGATTGTATATATCGTGAATAGTCCTTACCGACTGCAGATCGCAGCGGGTTCGAATCTCTATTCGGTGAAAGTCATTTTAATATCAGTCACCTGTGGAAGGTCACCCCGCCCGATGTGTCCGCCGCTTGACATACTGCTCGGGTCGAGGATGTGGGCAAGCAGGGCTTGTGTTCCATTTGCTCCGAGGCGGCCGGGTTTATCTATTGGCATTAGTGCTTATCCGGGACTGCTGCAGATTCAGGGACCGGGACTGTCATTCTCACATTTCAGGGTGCCTTTTCAGTGGTGTACGCGCTAGAGATGATACCTGCGGCACGCTCAAAATCCCGCCTCAGAGCAGAATTGAAAGCTTTTCGCACAACAAAGGCGAATAGCCGACTGGTAGCGCGGTAAGTGATCGCAACATTTAACTGAGTCTGACTTTCGTTCAAGTCAGTCAGTCGGTAGCGGCTCACCGAATATCGTAATGGCGCCTTAATAGTTGATCGCTGCATGTTAGTGTAGTAAGCGAACTCTTTGGGCTTATCGATGATCAGAAACCGCTGTACCAAGAGATCTCCATTATCCATAGTGGCTGTCCTGAGGGTTCCTGCGCTAAGTCTATCTGACATAGCGGAGCCTGAGTGGTCGAATTCTAGTGCGCTGGCGTTTGCCACATACTCATGAAGTCGCGTGGTCAGGAACATAAAGACGTAGTCTGCGGGTGCATCGATGACGACTTGTATAGCGCTGTCTGGGTCAGTCTGCGTTCGTTCCAGTTCTTGGATGATCAGCTTTTCCGAAATCGTCTCAGACCATCCAGTCGACGCCAGCATTACGGGCAAAATCGCGCAGAAGAACTTGTTAAAAAACATGCTGCGTACAATCCGAAGCTTCGTTGAAACCGGACGGTTCGATCGAGCACGCGATTTCACCTCGTTTAGGCATTGAACTCTGAGCGCCTTGTTTTGTCACAGACATCGCAGCCGCGTGACAGGCGAACTTTACCGCTTCTATTAACTCAGCGCCTTCCGTGAGGGCGGTGGCGAGAGCGCCGTTGAAGCAATCCCCGGCAGCAGTCGTGTCATGCGCCACTACTTTCGGGGCTTTGATCAGCGTGCAGGTGCCATTGGATTGCACCAGGGCGCCCGCTTCTCCGAGCGTTAATATGATATTCTCGCAGCCGAGCTTCTGGAGCTTATTAGCCGCTTTTCGGGCCTCACTAACATCGGTGACGGGAACGCCTGTCAACGCCGCAGCTTCGGACGCGTTTGGCGTGATCAGTGAGACATTTTTGTAAAGAGAACCGGATAGCTTCTGCGCTGGCGCCGGATCCAAAATCACTCTGCAATTTCTTGCGCGTCCAAGCTGGACAGCGTACTGTACTGAATCAACTGGGATTTCAAGCTGTAAGAGTACGGTAGGTTCTTGTGGAATATCATTAAAAGCCTGATCGATTGTTTCCCTGCGCGTGTAATTATTAGCGCCAGGTGACACAGTGATTTGGTTTATTCCGGCCCGATCAACGCTGATCAGAGCAACTCCTGTAGATACTGATTTGACGCGTGCTATATGAGCGCAATCAACGTTTTCGGCCGTGAGCCCAGCCACAGCCTGCTTGCCAAAATCATCACTGCCAACACAACCTACCATGGAAACATTCGCGCCGAGTCGAGCAGCTGCCACCGCCTGATTGGCGCCTTTCCCTCCCTGATTGACGTAAAACTTATCGCCAAGCACAGTCTCGCCAGGGCTAGGCAGTTTGCCGGTATTTACCACGAGGTCTGTGTTAATACTTCCAATTACCATAATCTGTGAAGTGGTTGCCATTTTGATTTGCCTGTCTGAACCGGTCCTCAGTTTGTGTGGTATTTCATAGTTTTAAAAACTATCAATAATGTTGAGGGATAAATTTATAACCCCCTTTTCTGAAACGTCAATGCACATTGTGCTCGTGAGTATTTCGTCCCACTGGAAGGGGAGAGCAAAGCCTTGGATTATGACAAGAATCGGCAACTTAAACAGGGGTGAACAGCTCCCGTGAGAGTAAAGTAGCATATGTCCTGCTTAACATCCCTGCATAAGTTGAGCCATGCGGTAAGTGGTAAACTCGGAGCGCGGCCACGATGAAGTTATTTGGCTCCGGTTCGAGACAGTGTAAAAAAGGATTCGTGCCGTAGCGCCATAATCAACTACAAATGCTTTGTAATCGGCAAGCTTCAAGCGATTGATATGTAGTGAGTTTTACCGAATCCCCATGTTTTTGGGCTTGCTTGTCGCCAGGAGATTGCTTATTCTCTAAAGTCTTCTGTTTCGACGCAAAAAACCGAATCTTCCCAGAAAGCGAGGGGTGGATAGCGTGTCAGGGGGAACGGAGACACGATCACCAAACCGGCGCCGTATTAGACTCTGAATTACGGAAATGTTCAGCCGGCGTGTACACAAACCAAAGACTTACTACGAGAGAACTCATAATGAGCACACCAAGAAGATTGATTTCTTCACTTTTCGTCGCCGCCAGTTTGCTGGCCGTGGCGACAGCGGCATCCGGTCAATCAGGCACGTCAGTATACGAGGGCGATTGGCCGGAATATCACGGTGATCACTTCGCCCAACGCTATTCTCCGCTGGATCAGATCAATGCAGAGAATGTCGGCGACCTCGAGATTGCCTGGGAATTTTCAACTCAGAATTTTGGTCCGTCGACAGATTTTAATAACCCCTCTACCCCAATCGAAATCAACGGTGTGCTCTATGCAAATATAGGTAGTACCCGAAATATTGTGGCACTTGATGCGAGCACGGGTCAGGTCTTGTGGCTATGGCGGCCTCAGGAGGGAGAGCGTTTCGATGAGGCTCCGCGCAAGGGCGCCGGCCGCGGGGTTGCCTACTGGACTGACGGAGGTAAAAAGCGAGTGATCGATGTGACCCCTGGGTATCACCTGGTGTCACTCGATGCGGAAACGGGTGTGCCGGATCCTGACTTTGGAACTGACGGCGTCGTGGATCTGTTCGTTGGTCTGCGAAATGCGGATGACCCGAGGTTTCCGTTCCCTGATATCGGGCTCTCTGCTGCCCCATTTGTAATGAACGATGTCATAGTCGTTGGTGCTGCCCATAGGGTGGGGATGCGTCCGCGGTCGAAGGCGAATGTAAAGGGAGACATTCGCGGTTTTGATGCGCGCACAGGTGAGCTTCTTTGGACTTTCCGGACCATTCCTGAGCGTGGTGATTATGGTTACGAATCCTGGCTTGACGGCGGAATTGAATTCACCGGGAATACCGGAGTCTGGGCTCCGATTTCAGGTGACCCCGAACTGGACCATGTTTATCTGCCGATTGAATCAGCGACAGGAGATCGGTTTGGAGGGGATCGTCCAGGAGACAACCTGTTTTCTGACTCCATTGTAGCTCTCAACATAAAGACCGGAGAAAGACAATGGCACTATCAGCTGACTCACCACGACATATGGGATTGGGACATTCCGGCTGCCCCGGTGATCTCAGACCTGCCCAACGGCGAGAAAGTGCTGATGTCCGTTACCAAGCAGTCCTGGATCTATACATTTGACCGAGCGACAGGTGAGCCAATATGGCCTATTGAAGAGCGGCCGGTTCCGGCTGGAGATGTTCCTGGGGAGTGGTACTCGGCCACTCAGCCTTTTCCGACCAACCCGCTACCATTTGACCGCCAGGGATTTACCGAAGATGATTTGGTGGACTGGACATCCGAAATCCGCGCGCTGGCGTTGGAAGCAACAGAAGGTTTTCGTTTAGCGCCTAGCGTCTACTCTCCTCCATCGCTGGCTGATGCAGAAGACGGGACGCGCGGGACCTTGAGTCTGCCCTCTGCGACTGGCGGAGCCAATTGGGAGGGTGCCGCTATTGACCCGGAAACGGGAGTGATTTACGTACCTTCGCGAACCGCGCTGGCAGTTATGTCTCTGGGTAAAGATGAGGATTCGGATCTCGATCTCAGTGCGGCATTTGGTGTTCGCGTTCCCCGAGTTCAGGGTCTTGAAATAGTCAAGCCCCCCTATGGGCGCATCACGGCGATCGACATGAACACCGGTGAGCATAAGTGGATGATAGCCAACGCTGATACGCCTGATCGAATAAAGAATCACCGTTTGTTGGAAGGTATAGAGATTGAGCGTACAGGGATCCCAACGCGCTCTGGAGTGCTGGTTACGAAGTCGCTTTTATTCGTCGGTGAGGGTACCGGTGGACCTGGAGCGAGCCCGATTTTTCGTGCCGTCGACAAAGCGACCGGTGATATACTCGCGGAGATTGAGTTACCTAATAATCAATCAGGCCTTCCCTTTACATATGAACACGGCGGCAAGCAGTATTTAGCTATGTTTGTCAGTGGCGGCGGCCAGGCAGCGCAGCTGGTGGCCTACGCCTTGCCTTAACTTCGACAAGGAGTATTTTAATCATGCGAACTTTCATACATCGAGTTTCCCTCGGCGTTGCACTGCTTGGCTTTGGCGCAGCGTCTCAGTCAGCAGAGTGGGTACTTGAGCCGGGATCTCAAGTCACCTTTGAATATTCCTATGGAACAGACCCTTACGAAGGACGCTTTACCAACGTGCAGGCGAACTTCGATATCGATCCCACGCGGCCCACAAGCTGTAAATTCGATGTTACGATAAACATTGAAGACATTGACGTGGATTCGCCTGAGGTGCTCGACTATTTGCTCGACTATGAACTGTTTGATGTAGATACCTGGCCTACCGCGACTTTTTCTGCTAAAAGCTGCCGCGTGACTGGTGTGAATTCCTTCGAATCTGATGGGACGCTGACGATCCGCGACCAAACCAATCCAATGACGTTTCCTTTTGAATTGAGTCTTGAAACCTGCGATGGTCAGGTTTGCTTTCACATGACCAGTGAGGTCGAAATCTTGAGGCTTGAATTTGGCGTGGGTCAAGGATACTGGGCTAACACTGCCGAGGTGCCGAACGAAGTCAAAGTCAAAGTCGATGTTTACGCGCTAATGCAATAAGCGGCACCCAACAATAGATAAGGAATTTCAATGTTAAAGCTACTTCACCTCAGATCCTGCCGGCTCACGCTGCTTCTAATTAGTATCTTTTCTCTTGACAGCTGTAGTCGCCTAATCACTCCTGATCAGACGACCGAAATTACTGAAGTCCGAGGCGGTCAATACGCGGTGGACCCAAATCACGCAGCGCTGATGTTCAAGCTGAACCATCTTGGTTTTTCTACCTTCCTTGGGCGGTTTACAGAATTCGACGCCTCTTTGGATTTCGATCCTGAAGACATTGAAAACGCAAACCTTGAAATGGTAATTGAGATGTCTTCAATTAATGTCAATCTCGAGGAATTCGAGGAAGAGCTTCGTGGTGATAATTTTCTCGATGTGGCGCAATACCCCCAGGCCGTATACCGCACCACTTCGTTTGTCGAGAAGATTGATGATGATACTTTCGTCTTCGCGGGCGATCTCAGTTTTCATGGTGTCACTGCACCGGTAAATATTACGGTAAATTTCAACGGCGGCGGACGTAATTTCCTGACCCGAAGCTACACTGTCGGCTTCTCTGGCAGTGCAACATTTAACCGTTCAGATTTTGGCGTGGATCGCTTTACCTCCTTCGGAGTTGGTGACGAGATCGAACTAGAGGTGCACGTTGAATTTATGGATGCTGGCGGAGAGAGTTGAGTAATCGCGTGGACTCAAACCCAGCGGTCGTTCGTCGGCTTGGTTTTTGAACGGCAAGCCCTAAAAATAGCCCATAACGTGTAAAAGTTTCCAAACAACTCGACTGCTCGGCCTATCGGTTCATCAGAACATCAAATCAGAGCAAGAAGGCGCAACTACCTTTAATCGCTTTCTTAAAACCCATTCGAGAACAGAGAATAACCCGCCATGTTTCGCGTTCACACTCTGGCGTTGCTTCTAATTATGTTGCTGATCCTAGAGGTTACGGATGACGCATTCACAGGGCTTGCTGAACACAGCCTACGGGCCGTCGCGCCGGTTTATGCGGCCAACGCCGATCACACTACTGACCGTCTCCTCAAGGCAGTTGTCCCCGGAGCAGACAGCTTCTCCGCAAAAAGCGGAGAACCACCCGTATACAGAGCTTACAGAACGGATCTGGACAGCGGGGAACAAACTCTAGTTGGCTACGCCTTCGTAACCCCTGACGTGCCTCCAGAGCCCAGCGGTTACAGCGGTCCAATTGACACGCTAATCGGCATGGATCTGGACGGTAAAATTGTTGGGCTGCGAGTCATCTACTACAAGGAATCCCATCGCTACACCATTGGCGATTTCTTTTCTTGGGGGTTTGAAGAGCAATTTATCGGCCTCGATGCCTATAACCGCTTTCGTGTCGGTAAAGAGATAGACGGGATCGCCAAGGCAACAATTTCTGCCAAAGCAGCGGCGCGCGGAATTCGTCAAACTTTGCGTGCTGTAACTACCGCGTATATTACTGAGTAGGCAGTGCCTGAGCGCGCCGTTCACCGGAAATTCGACGCTTGATTAAATGGGTAAGCTACAGTAACCGAGCTACCAAGAGGATTTATTTCGCCGTCTGAGCTTCAATGAAGCGCCGTGTGTTCGTTAGCAGTTCCAATCTCGAGGGCTCGTTAACATACATCATGTGTCCGCCTTGATAGTAGTTATATTGTATTTTGTCTGCCAGGATGTCGTGTCGATTCAGCGTATACTCCGCATCAAAAAAAGGTGTCACCATATCATAGTAGCCTGACGCGACCATGACTTTGAGAGCCGGATTTATACGAAGCGCCGTTGATAGATCATGGGCAGTGTTCACGTAGGCAGGCTCCCAAGATGAGCTATCTGGAACTCTTCGCCAGCGCCAGTTTTTGTTGAGGTCCGGATCAGCTGGTGATAGATATTGCCGATTCCAAGTCACTCCAAGGTCAGAGCGCAAGTAGGTCATGAGAGATGTTTTATATGCGCTTGAAATTGCGTCGCTGGCGGCGTCCCGTGAAGCCTGCGCCGCCAAATCGTCGATCTCGTCCTCTATGTAACGAGAATCGAGCCGGCCGACCGTGATTCCCTCGTCGCGAAGCAATTCCTTCGTAAAACGATTGCCCTGCACTCTGAGATTAGCCTGATCTATGTAGCTTGCGCTTAGTCCAGTGAAATAAGAAAGGCGGTCGCGGACTGCCAGAAATTCATCTTGTTCAATAGTATTTCCCTTAAAAAGCGCGGGCAGATATTCATTGACGGCAAATTCGCGGGCCTGTTGTAAGAACAGCTCCTGGCTCTCCGGTATCGGCTGCACTCGGCCATGATAGAGGGCGGTGGCGGCCATGGTTGGTATATAAGTAATGAAAGAGATCAGATTGTCTCGAACGTAAGGCGTGGAACCTTGATAGTCCAGAGCTTGTGAGATGAAAACGATACCATTCAGGCTAACTGAAAGATCTTCTTCCATAATGCGCGCTACTGCCGCTGCTCGGGTTGTGCCGAAGCTTTCACCTATCAAAAACTTAGGGGAATTCCAGCGTCCATGCTCAGTAATCCAGGTAATAATAAAATTTGCCATGGATTTCGCATCTTCATCCAGCCCCCAAAAATCCTTGCCTTCATAATCGCCAAGGGCACGGGAAAATCCGGTTCCTACCGGGTCAATAAAGACAAGATCGGTCGAATCGAGAATGGTTTCAGGTGCCTCTTCGATTGGATAAGGTGGCAGCCCGGCATGCTGAGCGTCTGTCGGTACAACTATCCGCATTGGGCCATAACTCCCCATGTGAAGCCATGTTGATGATGAACCTGGCCCGCCGTTCCAGATAAAAGTTACTGGACGTATTTCACCGTCAGTCAGGTTGTTTTTGGTGTAGGCAAAGGTAAAAACGGTCGCTTTGGGCTCCCCTTGCAAGTTCCTGATAAAGGTTTCACCGGCGGTTGCTGTGTAGTCAACGCGTTGCCCGTTGAAACGGGCGCTATGTTCGCTGATGAATCTGGTGGGCTCTTGGATTTCGCTGGCGCTGTTCAAGACGGCTTTATCAGCGGCGTGGAGTGATGGGCCCAGTATCATGCCCAGAACGAAGAAAAAGGTGACTTTGATTTTCATGTGTTCGAAACCTTAGTTTAATTAGTTGTGGCTGGACAAAGCACGACGAATGGCCTCAGCGGTATATGCCGCTCGGAATTGGATCATTTTCCGGCCAAGCTTTATGGTGTCGATTAAAGGAGTAATAGCAACGCCGTTTATGGAGGCGAGTCCGGCCTCAACCCTTTGTTTATAGCGAACCTGTTCAGAGTCTGTCACCATCATCATTGCCGTTACCCATATATCATCGTGGTAGCCATCATTGGAGGTTTGTGCGACGCCGAGTTCTCGTTCTGTAAACCGTTCGGTCTCTAACCATCCGGGGTCATAAAATTCTCCCATAAAATGTATCCTTGTCGCTTCTCCACGCCATTTCTGAGTAAGCGTGTTGGCGACATTGGTCATTCCTTGCTGATTGCCTCCGCTGTCTCCAATCATCACGATGTCAGCAAACCCCGCTTGTCGGAGACTGGTGGCAATATCAATAAGCAGGGCCTCATAGGTTTCTGCACTGAGGCTGATTGAACCGGGAAATCGCATAGCGCCGGACGGGGGATCGATGTTGCCTTCAGGAACAAATTTCACGATCGGAGCGCATAGCGCATTGCCGAGTGCCTCGGCAATAGCAGGGCAGGTCGCTTCAAGAATCAGGTTGTGTTTGCCGGTGGACAGATAGGGTCCATTTTCTTCGATGCCTCCGGTAGCTATGATTGCAGTGCTTGTCCCTGATGCAATGGCATCACGTATCTCCATTGATGTGAGTTCTTCAAGCCAGTACGAATGGCCGGCAGCGATTGGTCGCTTAGTGCTGAGCCATGAATCGAGTTCTGTGTCTTGACCAAAGGCGTTTGAGCTGATCATAAAGATTCCTGCCATAAGTATGTGGAGAGTTTGACGATAAATGTATAAATTTTTCACCGGTATTCCTCCTAGAATGAAGATCCATGCAAATTAACTTGCGCCCACTACGGTCGGTCTTTATCCTACCTTAAAAAACGTGGG
>DORE01000214.1:0-641 GCA_003514305.1 Gammaproteobacteria bacterium
TTAGTGATGCATTCACATGACGACAAGCTAATCCCTTTCAGTTATGGGCAAGCCCTACATGAGGGTATTCGTGGCTCAGAGCTAATTGAATTGTCAGATGTCGGTCATACCTATTTCATGTCACAAGATCCTCGGATCGCTGAAGAAATTATTTCATTCCTGTCAGATGAGCAGTCCAGCAACCGCGAGCAGAGCATGCAAGGCCGGGTTTTGGCGACTGTGATGTTTAACGACATAGTTGGATCAACGCGCCACCAAGCTGAACTTGGGGACGAGTTATGGAAAACAAAAATAAGAAACTTTGAGCGGATGTGCAAAGACAGCATCCAGCGTTTCGATGGCATCTTCATAAAGGGGCTCGGTGACGGAGTGTTAGCAGTATTTTCTGGCCCCGCCCGAGCGATTCGTTGTGCAATTGAAATAAAAGAAGATGCCAAAAGATTAGGCATTGAACTGAGGACAGGCCTGCATGTTGGTGAAATCGAGAGAGATATTGACGACATAAGTGGCATTAACGTAAACCTGGCTTCTCGCATCCAGTCGGTCGCCACTGCAGATCAAGTTGTAGTTTCTGACGTATTAAAAAGCTTGGCTTTTGGCTCTGGTTTAACCTTCGAGGAACTTGGCGACTACGAGCTCAA
>DORE01000214.1:1001-2733 GCA_003514305.1 Gammaproteobacteria bacterium
GCACTCACTCCCCTGCGCAAACCGCAAAAATAACGTCAATTCACAGGAGCTAAGAAGGATCTAACCTGCGACCTCAAAACTGCGAGTATTGGTGTCCAAAATGACTGCTACAAAATTCAACTAGAACTTAAAGAGCGGCTGCAGACTTTTATGCAGCAGGCTGTCTCAACCACGCTGCTGTGCTGCTAATTCCACCCAAGGGAAAAAAATGGATACCCGCAATATTTTTTGCCCTACCCGCACTGAGCAAGCAGGAAATATCTTCAAGGATTTCGGTCGGTTCGTATGGCGTTAATAGTTTTGTTAGATCCAAGGCTCGTTTTTGCAGAATTTTCAGCGAAGGGCCGACGCCGCAGGCAATTGCGAACTTAATCAAAGTTTGCAGTTTTGTAGGTCCAGCGAGGCCAATGTGCACAGGCATTCTGATACCTTCCTCGAGTAGCATATCTGCCCAATCCACTACTGCATGGGCATCAAAAGAAAACTGCGTCACTACAGCCATGTCGGTATTGCACTGGTCAGCATAAGCTTGCTTCCAAGCTAGTGCCTCTAGCACTTTCTCACCTGATCCATCAGGGTCTATATCTGTGTTGCCTTCGGGATGCCCAGCTACGTGAAGTCGCCTAAATTGGTATTTTTCGAAAAGTCCGGTCTGCATGAGTTGCATGGAGTCAGCTAAATCCCCACATGGTGTCATAGGACTGCCGGCTAACAGCAAAGCTTCTGAAACGTTTGCCTCCCCCACATATCTTTCAACCCAGGACTCCAGAACTTTGACATTGCTGATAATCCGCGCGGGGAAATGAGGCATTACCCGATACCCCGCTTCCGACAGCCGCTTTGCGGTCGCCAACATATCTTGAAACTTGACCCCCTCGATATGAGCGACGTAGACACGAGAGCCCTTAGGTAACAAGGTCTCCAGACAATCGACTTTCGCCAGAGTGCGGGGCATAACTTCGATTGAAAAATCTTCTAGGATGTCCGCCATACCATTGAATCATTGTGAAAGCATCGCGCATCATCTGCGAATTCATAACCGCCGTCTAGCACTGGTGAATCTATTCAAAAGTGCAGAAATAACGCTTCAAGTTGTTGCTACGCTAATTTAGGTCGCTCTCGCTAATGTAGCTGAAACTTGAAGTTGCGGCGCTTTGAGAAGCTCGCCAAAACCACACCTACTACTCTATCACCACTTAGACCAGATAAGTTCAGAGACGACTCTAACCATTGGTTATCTGAAATCAGATTGATGACGCCGTTTTTTATCTCATCAACTCTCTTTACCACTAGGAGCTCTGAAGTTACTTGATAAACCACAATATCGCCCGCCGCAAATTGCTTTCTTTTACGAAACAAAAGAATGTCGCCGTCCAGCAACAGCGGTGACATGCTGTTGCCTGCGACCCTCGCAACATCAAACATGTTCGAGTATGGGTTTAACAACTCCAAGAGATGGGGGATAAGGCGCGGCTGACAGCTCTGTGCTGTAACCCTTGCTCTGCCAGAAAATGTCAGCAAATTGATTTACCAAAGCCAAAAGCTCTTCGCCGTTGCTCGCCTCTATGTTCTGCTTACACTTAGATGCACAGCGCATGATTGAGTGCGTCAAGTCATGAATATTGGGATAGTCGATAATCTGAGGTTCTTTGAAGTAGTCCCCCCAAATTATCATCACCTCTGATTTGACTATTTGACACTCCTTCTCTTTCTCAGCTGTCAGCCGGCTGAG
>DORE01000246.1 GCA_003514305.1 Gammaproteobacteria bacterium
AGCCTGCTGTTTACCCTCCAATCTATAGAAGAAGGATAAGCTTGTGCTCAGTGGTAATGCGATGGATAGAAGTTACAGCCTGCTCAATGTTTTATCCAGCCCCTTGTAAATTTTTTGTTTGTTTGGGAGGCGTTGAATGATTTCCTTAATGTTAGTCGTGAACCCAGGTCGCCTGGACTCGAGCTGCGCAAAACTTTCCAGAAAGATTCGGATTCCAAAGACAACTGCTCCGGATTTTGAAAGACGTCTTAGGGTTTGTCTTTCAACTCTCCAATAGGGTTCTGTTTGCTCTGGGAAAGAGTCAAGGTCTGGACGCCAGCACAGTTCGTTGCCCAGTTGTACTGACCAGTTGTAGCGAGAAATTACCTTATCGGAACCAAGTTTGTGCATGAGTCTGTTCGTCTTAGTATGCAGGATACTTCTGTAACCGGGCACCGGGTTATGAATCGCACCAAGGCCTTCGCCGATTTTTTCGAGTAAACGCCAGTTGCTCGGCGAGCAGATGCTTGCCGCAGTCAGGACGTATTCTCCGTTCAGTGGTTGTAAGAGGCAGATGTCTTCTTGAATCCAGAGACAACTACTCTCGAGGTCAGTAGCTGGCAAAAGCCACTTTAGCCCGCCATTTCTGGTAGAAAGGTATCGACCCTCAACAGAGTACTGATGTTGGTGATGCTCAATCAGGTGGTCGAGCAAAAGCTCACAGAATTCCCTTTGCGCTGATTCGGACTCAGGTAGGGCAGCGATCACCTCGGCACGCTGGGCCTCAATCTGTTGTAATTTGTGGGCGTGAAAGACCGGGAGATCGTCGTCGATTGCCAGCCACGTCGATGTCGCGCTGCGTTTCAGGCCAAGCTCAACTACTGAAGATTGGTTTGGGCTGGGCAGGAATGTACTGCTAATCCTTGAGTTAAGCTTCAAAATTAAAGGGACTCGGCATTCTCTTAATTATCATTTGATTATAGTCCCCCTGCCTTGCGCACAGTAAACCTAAACGCGCATTAAGCGAAAATTAAACATGTAAACGGGCAGGCTGGATTATTTATGGGACCAAGATCACATGTCAGTCTTCTAGGGGGCGGAACCGGCGTGTAAGCTTGCCTCCAATTTCAACTTGTTCCGTAAACATGTCTAGCGGTCTCACCCAAACCCCAGGCTCACCATAAAGAGGTCGATACACCACCAGCAGCTCTTCGGTTTCGCTATGACGTGCCACGTGCAGTACCTCATAGTCTTGGCCTTTATAGTGGCGATACCTACCTGGGGTTAGCTGTAAAGTTTGCGACATGTTGATTTCTTTTATTCAAGTTGGCGATGTGCTTGAGCAATAAGTTCAATCGGCGGGCGAACGTGCGCGTCGACGCTTTTGCTTTTTTCTTTCTTATCTCCTGAGAGAGAGCAGACTGGAGCGATAGTCGCAAGGGCGGCCGGTGTTGGACACAAACTCCAATTGGTCTGAAAGAGCTCAGAGTAGAGCTCCACACTGTAATCCAGATCTAGTCAATTCGCCAAGGGAAACGATAGTTTTTTTACAAGCGCCTAGGCGAAAAACCTTCTAATCAATAAGCAGGAATTATTGATAAGTTATTTTGAAAGTGTAAGCTAAGACCGAATCCTTACGAAAAAGCGAAACTAATATGACTCCTACAAAAAGAAAGCAGCAACTTACCAAGTTAGTTGGCTTGGTCACCGCTGCGCTTCTCGGTCTCTCATCGCATGCTCAGGAGTATGTGTTAGATCCGGACTGGCCGAAGCCATTGCCTGAGGGGATTGAGTGGGGCCAAGTCCCTAATGTAACTATGGACCGAGAGGGTTTTATCTATGCTTTCCATCGCTCGGACCCGCCGGTGCTAAAATTCGACAGGGATGGAAACTTGATTGACTCCTTTGGCAGTCCACAATGGGTAGCCCTCCCTCATGGTTTTCGTTCGACACCGGAGGGCGACATTTGGGCTACTGACTTTGAGCGTGAGTCGGGCCACACGATTACAAAAATCGACACCAATGGCAATGTCTTGTTGCGTTTGGGAGCTCGTGGCTTTGCTGGCGTTGGCCCCAACACGTTCAACGGGCCGGCAGACGTGGCGCAGGCTGAAGACGGAACGTTTTTTGTGGCTGATGGCCATTGGAACAATCGAGTGGTTAAATTTGACGCGGCAGGCAGGTATCTTTTGGAGTGGGGTTCGAAAGGTAGTGAACCGGGCCAGTTTGATGTGCCTCACACTATCCTTATTGATCGACGAGGTCGGGTTTTAGTGGGAGACCGATCTAATGAAAGGATCCAGTTGTTTACGCAACTAGGCGAATACCTTGCCGAATGGGATCAATTTGGACGCCCTAGCGGCATGTTTATTGATCATAATGACGTTTTGTACGTGGCAGACTATGAGAAACTTCGCGGAGTGACTTTCGGTGACGCTGAGAGCGGTGAGGTGCGTGGTTTTATAGAAGGCTCAGAACCTGAGGGAGTTGTCGTGGATTTCGATGGAAATGTTTATACCAGCGAAGTAACTGGTGGCCAGGGTGGTGAAGGGAGTATCATCCGCAAATTCGTTAAGCGTTAAGGTATAAATCGCAAAGAAGCTCCTCGTGATCCTAAAAGTAATCTGTTGCTTTTCTGAGTGCTCTTCGCTGAAACAAAAGGCTAAGGTAATAACGATTCGTAGCTGATAGCTACTCACATAAATCAATACTTGAGGAATAGATGGGCAGTACTACCAAAGAGAAGATCACCTCTGTAAAACATTGGAACGACACTTTATTCAGCTTCACCTCAACTAGGGATACGTCTCTTAAGTTTGAGAACGGGCACTTCGTGATGATAGGGTTGGAGATAGATGGAAAGCCGTTGATGAGGGCCTACAGTATAGTAAGCCCGAACTACGCTCCAGAACTTGAGTTTCTCAGCATAAAGGTACCTGATGGACCCCTGACCTCTGTGCTTCAAAATGTGAAAATCGGCGATGAACTTTTAGTTAGCAAAAAGCCAACTGGAACATTGGTAGCCGATCTTCTTATCCCCGGTAAAAACCTATTTTTGCTTTCTACTGGCACAGGGTTGGCCCCATTCCTGAGCATTATTCAAGACCCAGACATTTACGAACGCTTCGAAAACGTTTTCTTAGTCCATGGTGTACGTTACGTCTCCGAGCTAGCGTATCGAGA
This sequence comes from Gammaproteobacteria bacterium, assembly GCA_003514305.1. GTDB lineage: Bacteria > Pseudomonadota > Gammaproteobacteria > Pseudomonadales > Pseudohongiellaceae > UBA9145. Next base: position 3,163 of record DORE01000246.1, read on the forward strand.
GTTCTTGGAGGATGAGATTCAAGAAAATGAGTATTTCGGTGAAGAGATCAAAAATAAATTTCGCTACTATCCCACGGTGACTAGAGAAAATTTTTATAATGAAGGCAGAATCTCAGATTTATTAGTCAGCGGTAAGCTATTTAGTGACCTTGGAGTGGGTAAGGCTTGTGTTGAAAGAGATAGGTTTATGATTTGTGGAGGTCCGAGTATGTTAAAGCAATTATGCCTCATACTTGAAGGACAAGGGTTTGAGCAGTCGAGGCAGGGGGTGCAAGCTCATTACACAATCGAGAGGGCTTTCGTTGAGCAATAGATCAGTCGTTGATTTTAAAGCCCCATTCGCACGGTACTTCAGCGTCTGAATCGCACCGTAATTAAGGAGCAGAAGCGGCTCTAAAAATATGAGCCTGGTGCCGCATAATCCATCGACGATTAAGCAATAAACACATTGCTAAGCGTGCAGGAGAGGTCCCCTTTTCGGCACTCAGGATTCGCTGTCTTTAGCTTGACACGCAAAACCACCGGTGATTATATTCCTGACGGATCGGTAATATTTATAATAACTCAAGGTCAGATTATGAAGATTCAATGGATGCCTGCATTGCTGGCTTTGCTAGTCCTTAGCTGCTCACCCTCAGGACCTGCGCTAAATTCTGGAACGGCTCAAGCTGCATCTACAACCGTCAGTGATATTCCTCGGACACCAAGCGGCAAGCCTGATTTCAACGGTATCTGGCAAGTCATGATGAATGCCAACGACAATCTTGAACCGGCAGCCCCTAAAGCAGCGTATCAGCTGGTTCCGGGGGATTTCGTTCCTGTGCCACATCCAGACATTGTGGCTATGGGAGCTGTCAGTGCAGTGCCGGCGAGCTTCGGTGTTGTCGATGGAGGCGTTATTCCTTACAAACCGGAAGCACTGTCGCGACGTGACGAGAACGCGGCAAATTGGTTAGAGCGAGACCCGGAGGTAAAATGCTATATGCCCGGAGTGCCGCGCGCGACCTACATACCGCATCCCTTTCAAATCTTTCAAAGTGAGAGCGCCTTCTTCATCGCGTACTCTTTCGCCGGCGCCGTCCGCAATGTCTTTTTGGAAAATCCAGGTCCTGCACCACTGGATTCGTGGATGGGTCAGTCTTATGGATACTGGGATGGAGACACATGGGTAGTGGAAGTGACTGGTCTTGACGATCGCACATGGTTTGATCGCGCGGGAAACTACCACACTTATCAGCTTAAAGTAACGGAACGTTACGAGTTAGTTAGCGAAAATGTGATCATGTACTCGGCGACGATGGAAGATCCAGATATTTTTGAGCGACCCTGGACTATTAACCTGCCAATTTACCGCCGGCTAGAGGAGGGCTACGAGCTGCCCCAGTTTAAGTGTGTGGAGTTCGTCGAAGAGCTTATGTACGGACAGTACAGGAAAGGAGGAGAATTCGAACAGCGACTGCGTCAGGAGATGTTGGAAGAAGCTCAAACTAACTAATTTTTTGTACGATTTCGATGGAATACCGTGTGGCTTGGATTTTAGGTCGATGATTCGGTACAATATACGTCTGAAATTATCGAGAGTTGTTTGAACAGTTGTATTTGGCGGTTACAGAGCGGCGCATCCACTGTAATCTCAGTAAAAAGGGGAAATCTATGAAAGCAAAACTACTAGCTCTTGCCGTTGTGACAGCAGTAGGTGCAGTGGCGATCAAGCAGCCCGCAACGGCGCATCACGCGTTTTCGGCTGAATTCGATGCCAACCTGCCGGTTCGTCTTGGTGGTCCGATCACGCGTGTCGAGTGGATTAACCCGCACACTTGGATTCACCTGGAGAATAACGATCCGGAATCTACTCGTGACGCTGGCGCTTGGATGGTCGAGGGTGGTACTCCTAACACTCTTCTGCGTCGTGGCATCAATCGAAACTCTCTGGTGTTGGGTACCGATATTGTCGTGACAGGGTACCAGAGCAAAGATCGGCTATGCGAGCCTACTTGCCGCGCGAACGGACGCGACATCACCTTTCCGGACGGCCGCAAGCTATTTATGGGTTCATCAGGAACTGGAGCTCCGCGTGACGGTTCGGATGCCACCGAACAATAGCGTTTTCGCCCAATTATAAGTGAAAAAAACCCGAACAGGTTTTGCCTGATCGGGTTTTTTTTGCAGCGATATCATTGGTGTATGTGTGTGGCGACCAGTGCGATCGAACAGCGCAGTCAGACCTAACGCACGCGAGTAACCTGGCGTTCAAACAGTTCGGACCGCGCTTGCAAGCCGATCAAATCAATCGGTCACTGGGTCAATGGCGCGAGAAAAATCCCCCCCGTCACGAAAAACCGTGGAGTCGACAAAATAGCCAGATGCATGAAGTCTCAGGGAGACAGTGCGTGTGCCACGGTTTTCCCAAAACCAGCCATGAATACCGGTGAATGGCGCGTGGAAAGAACCGGTTCTGCTTATGCCGCTGCCTTGTTCGAAACTTTCAGCATAGTCTTCTCCCAGACCCGCGGGTTCCGCATGCATGTCATAGTAAAGCTCGCCGCTAGACTGCCAGCTAAAAATCATTGGGGTGTCAATATCCATAGTGTACTTGTACTCAACCGATTGGAAAGGGCCCAACTCAAATTCAACGCTATCTGTGCGATGGGGTATGGTCTGTTCCTCAAGCGGGTTCGTTTCGGCACCAAGGGCATTGAGCCCCAGGATCTGTCCGGTCCCTAGAGGGTCAATACCAAACTCTGCAGGAAGTATTGCAACGGCCAACACTGCGCTGCCTACTGTGAATGCAATCCCTACCGCGAGCAAGATGCCGCGCGGCGAGAGCGGTTTATCATTTTCCGGTTGATTCATCGGCTTCTCTCTGTGTAATTGGTTGTCTTTTTTCCGATTTTAGTAGGCGGGCTGCAGGAGGTAGGCGCTTAACTGATAGGTTGTTAGAATAAAGCCGCCGGTCATCAATATAGTATTGGTCGCGAAGGCGTGACGTAAAAAACTAGGTTGGGTTCGCCAGATACTCAGTAGAATCAAAACTGCCGATAGCGCTATGATTTGTCCCAACTCCACGCCTACATTAAAACTCAGGATGTTCACGACGAGTCCATTGTCCGAAATCATAAATTCCTGCAGCTTAGTGGCCAGCCCCAGTCCGTGGAATAACCCGAAAATAAACACCGCTACTTTCGTATTTGGCTCCACTTTAATCACGCGTTTGAATCCATCCATATTCTCGAATGCCTTGTACACGATGGAAAGGCCAATCACTGCGTCAATCAGATAGGCATTGACGCGCAGATCGGCCAGAACGCCCATGAGTAGGGTAATGCTGTGGCCGATTGCAAAAAGGGTGACATATTCAATCACGTGTTTGGGGCGATAAAGAAAGAAGATCACGCCAACTAGAAACAGTAGGTGATCATACCCGGTGACCATGTGTTTGGCTCCGAGATAGATAAACGGCCCAATTGCAGGACCATTTATCGCTTGTACAAAGTTAGCGTCCGAACCTTCTATGGTGTGACCAAGCGCAATGCTTGGGATCACGACTGCGAGTGTCGTCAAAATCGATGATGCGGTCAGAATAAGAAGTTTTTTCGGCTTTGCGCAGAACGGCATGAGTCAGTCAGCCATGTTTTCGACACGGTTGGCGATATCCGGGCTGTAGGACTGATGGCATGCCGTGCAAACGCTGTAGATTTGGCCGCCAGCCTGAAAAAAAGCCTCCTTGTCTTGAGCCTGGGCGGCCTCCATTGCCATGATGCCTGCTTTACTGAGGCCCTCGGAATAAATCATCCAGGCGTCGTTGTCTTCAGCACGGCCGGGCAAGGCAAGCATATTTCCAGTCTCCACAACTATAGCGGCTTGCGCCCGAACAAACGCCCAGCCATCATCTGTGGTCGGGTAAAGCTCTTCATAGCCGTAGGCATCGAGCACCCAGCCTCCGGAGTCCCAAAGAATGTCTGATGCGGGCTCCAAAACCAGTGACATGATATGCGCAACATTGAGATCTACGTTATAGCTCGCCTCAACTTCGCTGGCCGGTTCCGTCTCGGGGGCATAGCAGGCACTGAACGTCGCTAGAACAAAAAACGATAACAAAATCAGGTGAATGCGATTGACTGGCATGACAACATGTCCTCTGCGAGACGGCGAGTCCAGAGGTCGGTACGAAATCGAACCGATCTTCTAAACCCAATTCTGCCTTAAAAATACGGTATAATCCAGGCCTGAACTTGAAACTATTTCGCTAAGGCATTGGTTATGTTCAAGAAAATTTTAAGACTATGCTATTGCTTCACCCCACTGCTGACGCTAGTGCTGGCAGAAACAGGGGGAGCGGAGGTGTTGATTCAGCGCACGCCGGACTCAGGCCTGCAGCCGCGTCTGATTCAGGGTGCGGAAGGATCGGTGCATCTTCTCTACTTTAAGAAAAGGCTAGACCGGCCGGCCGCACGCGAAGGCAATTTGTACTACCGCCCCGTGCATGACCAAAATCGGTTTGGCCCACCAGTTAAAGTGTCTAGCCAGGCTTTTAACTTGCAGACTGTTGCCATTTCCCGTGCTGCCATAGCCATCGATGATACGGGGCGTCTGCACGTGATGTGGTACGTCGCCGACGCAGCCCAATATTTTTATGCCCGGTCAAATTTGGAGCGAACTCTATTTGAATCTCAGCGACCCTTGGCATCAGAGTTCAGGGAGGGGGTTGATGCAGGAGGCGATGTGGCTGCAATGGGCTCATCCATTGCAGTTGTATGGGGTGCGGGCGCGCTGAGTCGCGAGGACGAGCGCACTCTGATTGCCCGTTTTTCAACAGACGGTGGTCTTAGCTTTGGCGAAGAGCTCCAGATCAGTGACCAGCAGTTGGGAGCTTGCGCCTGCTGCTCCATGGCAGTCGATTTTCTGAGCCCCGACTCTCTGGCTGTTGCCTACCGCTCGGCTGTCGACGGCATCGGTCGTCATATGCAGGTGCTCACTGTTGCTGGAATTCTTGACCACAAGCTTCGTTTACAATACCGGCCTGTCAATGCTCTGCAGGAATGGGAGGCAACTTTCTGCCCATTGAGCACAAACGATATCGCATATGATGGAGCAGCACAGCCCTGGCTTGTTTTCGAGACAATGGGTCGTGTCGTGCAGATGAGCTTGCGGGAGCTGTCACGACCCTCATGGTTGGGTGAACCCTTCAATGAAACTCGGCAAAAAAACCCTTCCGTTGCTTTCAATCATCACGGAGAAAGGCTGACCGCCTGGGGAGAATCTGTCAGTCACAGTCGAGGGGGACGTCTTAACCTGCGAAGTTTTGATGCGGACGGGGTAGAAATGGGCTATCGGCTTACAGAGGAGGTCCAGATAGCTAACTTCAGTTTCCCTGCTGTCGCGGCGCTGCCAGACGGCAACTTCCTGGTGCTTCACTGAAGGCTTGGGTTGCTAAGGTTTATTTGCAGTCGCTGCTGCGTCTGCAATTCATTCTGAATTTGAAGCCTTCGCCAATGCGCAGATGTCTCATCGCGAAGGCGATTGTGACTGTCAGAAAATAAGTCCAGCGAATTAATGCGCTGGCTTTCGATCTTGGTGATGGTTGAATCTAATGCGCTCGATGCTCTCGCGGTTGATATACCGCTATAAGAGTACGCCGCTCTGATATGTTTTGTTCGTTGTGTCAGAGCGTTACTGCCGCAACGTTCTTCGAGTTTTAACAATAGCTGGACTGTTCGTTCAGTCTCTGGAGCTGTCAGCGCCGCAGAATCATCATCTGAGCCTGACTGCTGAATGATCATGCTGTCACGCCATCTCACGAGAGGCTCGCAGAGTGTCTGGTAATGTGTAAGTGCCTCTACGTTGACTGCCATTTTGAATTCTGAGCAGGCAGTGCTGATGATGCCTGCTTTAAGGCAGCGGCCCGCATGCTCATCGAGGTCGGTGACAAATGTGTTGACCATACCAAGTTGCCCTTCCAGAGTTTTTAGGTCTGTATCTGCGTAGGAAGAAGACAGCAGCAGCCACAGGAAAAGCGTTATGCTGTGTCTGCCTGCAGCGAACCTAATTAAGCTTCTATTCATGTTTGACTCTTGCTAATTGGTTAATCCCTGATCGTTTATCCCGTTTTCTCTATAGATGCTAGCATCAGCCATTGATTGATCGGATTCGCAGTAATCATCGCTGTGTTATCGACAGTCCAAAGGTCTTTTTTTGTATATTCCGCAAGTCCCACCATGTGTAAGATGCTGGCAGTTCGTTTGAATATTCTGGAATCAAGAATTGCAGTCTTGGAATACGTTAATATTAATATGTGAAATCTGCCACAAAAGATGATCGAAATTTTCTTTGCTTCTAGGCGTCGGGCCCCCTATCTAATTGCATCGCGACAGATTGAACCAGTGCACTTCGAATATTTCGACGTCTCCTCGCTGTGGATAGGCCAGTGTTTGCCTTCGCGCAATTGTAGCACCGCTTGGACTCCTGAACGAATTGGGTGTGGCCAGATCGATAAATTCTGCAGTTTTAGCGGAACGATAAATTGGTGGGCTTTACATTTGATTACTGCCTCGCGAAAATATATAGCCTTACTATGCCAGTCGCATTAGTTTGATTAACCAAAGCTTCCAAATAAACGGCGAGGTCTATGCAGGCGTCTTACGTAAATCAGTTGAGCGCTTTGATGCTAAAGCTGTTTCTTGCCACGCTAATGGCGTGCTCTACAGAGGAGAGGATCAGCACGGCGGGGTCAAATTTTTCACTGGAGAACGATTCTGGTTTGGATCTTTATACCGTCTCCACTAAGCCCTGGTTGGTTACCGGCGGCGATGTGCTGGTAGAGGTGCAGCTGGAGGAGGGCATGGCAGGTTCGACGGTCACTCTTGAGCTGAATGGGATCGATGTAAGCGATAGGCTAGTCAGGTTAAATCCCCAGACTTTACAAGCGCTTCTAACAGGGTTATCCGAAGGGGATAATTACTTGCTTGCCGAGGCGGATCAGCAGCAGCGACAGCTACGCTTGACTAACTACCCGATCAGTGGTCCGATAATTTCCGGGCCGCATGAAGAGCCCTTCTACTGCCAAACGTCTGAATTTGAGAAGGTCACCGGTGAGATATTCGGCACTGATCCAGAATCTGGGTGCGAGGTGCCAGTGCAGATAGACTATGTTTATTACTCAAACGATCAGCAGGCGTTTTTGCCATACGAGCGGACCTTTGGGCTTTTGCCGCCCATTGACGTCGCAGAGCTGGTCACCGAGGGTGGCGAAAGTCGCCCTTTTATTGTGCGAGTCGAGACTGGTGTCGTCAATCGAGCTATCTATGAAATCGCCATGCCGCATGATCCGGCTGATCCGGAACCCGGCCCTTGGTCGAGAAGCGCGGGTTGGAACGGAAAACTGGTTTATACCCATGGGGGGGGGTGTCGCAGTGGTTGGTTTCAACAGGGGACAGCAACAGGCGGCGTCCTCCGGAAAGGACTTTTGGAGCGCGGTTACGCGCTGGTTTCGTCCACGCTGAATGTGTTCGGGCAGAATTGCAATGACTTGCTGGCGTCGGAGACACATATCATGGTGAAAGAGCACTTCATTGAAAACTTTGGTGAGCCCCAGTACACGGTCGCCACTGGGGTTTCTGGAGGGTCTTACCAGTCTCATCAGACGGCAGACAACTATCCGGGAATATTTGACGGCATCATTGTGGGCTTGAGCTTCCCTGATGTCACCTCTTCAACGAGCTTTACGCTTTCCGATTCTCGTCTGCTTAATCACTACTTCGTCAAGACTGCTCCCGGTACGTTTTCCGAGGGGCAGCAGCGGGCTGTTGCGGGATTCGGAGTTTGGGGTTCTATTGCCAATCTGGCGCGTGGTGCTGCGCGCCTGGACCCGGTCTTTACCCCGGGAAGTGAACCGGAAGAGCAGGGTGGAGAAGTTTCAGTTGCCGCATTAGAGGACGAGCGTTATAGCCCCACCAATGAAGATGGTGTCCGGGCTACCGTTTACGATCATGCGGTTAATGTTTATGGTTTGGTACCAGAAACCAGTGTGGCTAGACGACCCCTCGACAACCAAGGTGTGCAGTACGGCTTGGCTGCGCTGAATAATGGAGAGATTTCTGTTCGGCAGTTCCTTGATCTCAATCGCGATATTGGCGGTTTTGATAGGGACATGCATCATATCTCGGAGCGGCACCGGGCAGACCCAGAGGCGGCGAAGCGGGCTATCGAGTCCGGAAGAATTCTTTATGGCGGGGCAGGATTGGCGTCGACTCCAGTGATCGATTACCGCACTTACATGGATGCTACGGAAGGGGGTGATATCCATATGCTGGTTCATCAGTATTCAACTCGGCAGCGCTTAGCAAATGCCAACGGTCATACTGAGAACCATGTGATGCAGATTGGTGGCCGTTGGGGTTTTACAGATCAGGCGCCGGATCTAGGTGAATTGTTCGAACAGATGGACGACTGGTTGATTGGGATCAAGAACGACAACATTGAATCTGACTTGGCAGTTAAAGTGCGCACCCATAAACCGGCTAGATTGACTGACGCTTGCTGGCAGGAACCAAAAACGTTTACGCAAGAAGCAGGCGAAGGAAATGAAGTCGGCGTCCGCCGCCTCAGACTGGAACAGCCGCAATCTTACCGCGGCAGTGGGGAGTGCAGTGAGCTCTACCAAGCATTCAGCACCCCACGACAGGTCGCAGGAGCTTCTCTGGC
>DORE01000192.1:0-7150 GCA_003514305.1 Gammaproteobacteria bacterium
GGCGCGAAGCCCCCCTCATCACCGACCGCTGTACTGAGCCCCTGCTCATTCAGAACCGACTTTAGAGCGTGAAATATTTCAGCGCCGTACCGCAGCGCTTCCCGAAAACTGGGCGCTCCAGTGGGCTGTATCATAAATTCCTGAATATCCACATTGTTGTCGGCATGCTCGCCGCCGTTAACGATATTCATCATAGGAACTGGCAACGAGAATTGGTCTTCACTATTTATTTGGCCAAGGTAGGCGAAAAGTGGTACTCCGGCTTCCGCAGAAGCTGCCTTCGCTGCTGCAAGGGACACTGAAAGAATCGCATTCGCACCCAGTACGGATTTGTTTTCTGTCCCATCTAGGTCAAGCATAACTTGATCCAGACCGGCCTGATCGTTGACGTCATACCCCCGAAGGGCATCCTGAATACGAGTATTAACGTTTGCCACGGCAGCTTGCACACCTTTGCCCAAATAGCGCTGCGGGTCTTTATCTCTCAACTCCAGCGCTTCTCTTGATCCGGTTGACGCACCCGACGGTGCGCAAGCACTACCTTGCACGCCACTGGAAAGCACGACGTCCGCTTCGATAGTAGGATTTCCGCGAGAATCTAGTATCTCTCTGGCGTGAATAGAGGCGATTTTTGACATTTAAATACCTTACAGAGTGTTTGCAGAATTTTTCTGCTATGAAGTCAAAAGCTCTGGCTGAGCCTTAATCAACTCATCGAGCGCTTTCATTTGGTTGAGAAAAGGTTCCAACGCATCAAGGCGTAGAGCGCACGGGCCATCACATTTGGCTTGATCTGGGTTTGGATGCGCCTCGAGGAACAACCCTGCAAGCCCCTGGGAAAGTCCAGCCTTGGCCAAATGCGTAACTTGCTCACGGCGCCCCCCGGCCCCATGGCCAAGCGCGCCGGGCTGCTGCAATGCATGGGTCGCATCGAACAAGACCGGAAAACCAAATCGTTTGAGAGTCTGGAACCCAAGCATGTCAACGACCAAGTTGTTGTATCCGAAACTGCTTCCTCTTTCGCACAACATTAGTCGTGAATTTCCGGCCCGCTCGAACTTCTCTAGAATATGCGCCATTTCTGCAGGCGCGAGGAATTGAGCTTTTTTGATATTTATCACCGCTCCGGTTTTTGCCATCGCCTTAACGAGATCGGTTTGTCGAGATAAGAATGCTGGCAGTTGAATTACATCAGCGACCTCCGCGGCCATAGCAGCCTGATGCGGCTCGTGAACGTCTGTTATGATCGGCAAGCCGAGACTTGATTTTATCTCCTCCAACCATTTAAGTCCGTCCTCCAAACCGGGTCCGCGATATGAATGCAACGATGACCGATTGGCTTTATCAAAAGATGCCTTAAAAACGAGGGGAATGTTGAGCCTGCGCGAAACCTGTTGAAAGTATGTGGCTGTTTCAAGACTGATAGCTCTTGACTCCAGGACGTTAAGTCCTCCAAACAGCACAAAAGGCTGGTCGTTTCCTACAGGAATGCCAGCAATAGATAATTGTCTAATGTTCATGCGAAGCAATCAGTCATTGGCACGGTGCCGCTCAAGCACTGGCAGACTCTGCCAAGACGATGCCAACTCCATTGGAGCCTCCCTCGCTGGACTGATGCGTATTGTAAACAACAGCAGCCTCAATAAAGCCCCTAAACAATGGATGTCCCTCTCGTGGCGTCGATGTAAACTCGGGGTGAAATTGGCACCCAACGAACCAGGGGTGATTGGGCACCTCAATAACTTCTACCAACAGTCCGTCCGCCGACCTTCCCACGAGCCCTAATCCTGCTCTCAACAGCACTTGTTGATAATCATTATTGAACTCATACCGATGGCGGTGTCGCTCGACAATTTCGGACTGGCGATAACATTGGTAGGTTGTTGATTTCGTCTGCAACAGGCATTTCTGCCCTCCTAGGCGCATGGTACCACCCAGATCCGAATTCTCATCTCTAACTTCAGTTGTCCCTGCCGCAGTAGTCCACTCGCTGATAAGAGCAATCACTGGATGCTCACAGTCCTGCTCAAATTCCGTGCTGTTGGCTTCGGTCAATCCAGCCACATTCCGGGCATACTCAACAACAGCTGCCTGTAGTCCAAGACAAATCCCAAGGAAAGGAATCTTTTGCTCCCTCGCATATTGTGTAGCTAGAATCTTGCCTTCAAATCCACGTTCGCCAAAGCCTCCTGGAACGAGAATCGCGTCGTGACCGGCCAAAAGCTCAACACCCTTTTCCATGACTTCTGCCGAATCGATGTAGCTGATTTCCACCCGTGTGCGAGTCTGGATACCCGCATGCAGAATTGCTTCATTGAGGGACTTGTAGGCGTCCAGCAGATCCATATACTTGCCAACCATGGCAAGTTTTACGCTCCTTTCGGGGTTCAGATGAGCGTCAACGACTCTATCCCACTCTGAAAAATCCGCCTTTGGACAATCCAGATGTAACTTCTTCACAACTATTTCATCAAGCCCGGCCGCACCAAGAATTGAGGGTACGCGATAGATAGAGTCTGTATCCGGTAGGCTTATCACGGATGGAGAATCGACATTGGTGAACAAGGCAATCTTGTGTCTAGAAGAGTCATCTATCTCTTGCTCTGAACGACAGACAAGGATGTCGGGTTGGATACCGATAGACCGCAACTCTTTTACTGAGTGTTGTGTTGGCTTAGTTTTGGTTTCTCCCGCAGTACTTATGTATGGCACCAGAGTGAGATGCAAAAACAATGCGTGTTCAGAACCCATCTCCACGCGCAACTGACGAACCGCTTCAAGGAAAGGTTGGGATTCGATATCTCCAACTGTGCCGCCAATTTCGACGAGAGCCACATCGACTTCACCGGCACCCTCAACCACCCTGCGCTTTATTTCATCTGTAATGTGAGGAATGACTTGAATGGTGGCGCCTAAATAGTCCCCGCGCCGCTCTCGTTTGAGCACAGCTTCATAAATCCGGCCCGTCGTGAAATTGTTTTTCTGGGACATAGCAGCTCGACTAAAGCGCTCGTAGTGCCCAAGATCAAGATCCGTCTCCGCCCCATCTTCAGTGACAAAGACTTCACCGTGCTGGAACGGGCTCATCGTTCCAGGGTCAACATTGATATACGGGTCCAGCTTTAACAGGGTGATGTCAAGGCCACGAGCCTCAAGGATAGCCGCGAGAGACGCGGAAGTGATGCCTTTGCCAAGAGAAGAAACAACGCCGCCAGTAATGAAGATATATCGTGTCATGTAGGCCCCACCCAGATGATTTGAGTCGCAGGCACGAACTCAATCAGATGGCATTACACCTTAGCAGAATGCCCCGCCAAGCTCAATCTGGTTTGATTAAATCCAAAGTGCACAACGGTTATTCGACTTTCGGCGCCAACGGCCTCTCTGGAGTGATTAGCAGCTGAGGCGATTGCCATTGGATAACCACCCCCAAGTCTCCTGGACCAGCCTGGTAGCATTCTGCAACCCCAATGCCAGGCACACAGATCAGATCTGACTCGACATAAATCAGCGGGACCCGCTGACGCTGCCACGGTGGCATCCCTGCCTCTCGAAGCAAATCTTTGAGGGATTTCACCGGTCGCCCTCGCATTTTTAACGTTTCACTTCCGGTACGATAGCGCACCTCAAGTTTCTGGAATTTTATGTTTATCCCGTCACCGCTGATCTGTGATGTCGACAGCGTTCCATTCTGTGGCCGCAGCTGCACTAACCGATCACTGGCAAGAAACCCGCATGGTTGAGGCCTAACAGCAGACGGCTTGTGGACTGCAAGCAATTCGCCACCATGGCAAAATATCAGACAATCAACGATGTCAAAGCGCGAGCCTGAGCCAGAAGATGGCAAAAATTCATCAACCAGCTGATGTGTGATTTTCCAGCCTAGAGTCAGAAGCCCCAGCCGTTTTGCCCAGCGACGTATTACATTTCGCTGTCTGGCCGAATTCAGCTGTTTAAGCTGGACCAAGAACAATCCACCCCGCGGCGACAATATCGACACAAGATCTTGGTCAGCCAGCTCTTTTTGGAGTTCATTGCTTTCTACCATTAATCCAAGACTTTTCCGCCAGCTCAAGCGGTAGTCAGGCCACCGCCTTTCTAATATTGGCAGGACGTCCAGCCTTAAGAAGTTTCTGTCATGAAGGCCTTCCCGATTCGATGTATCTTCCATCCATTTCAACCGATGAGCGACTGCGTAGGAATGCAAGTCAGCCCGTGTAAAATCTAGAAACGGGCGCCACAAGGTGGCGTTACCCAAAGCACGCATTCGAGGAATCCCAGAGAGCCCTTGCGGTCCTGCTCCACGAAGAAAACGGTAGAGAGAAGTCTCAATCTGATCATCCAGGTGATGGGCAAGCAAGAGCCAGTCGCCACTGCGAACTAGGTCACGAAAAACCTTGTATCTCACCGCCCTTGCTGCTGCTTCCAACGAGCCGTCAGGAGGCACCGAAACTTTACGGGTTGTCAATGGCACAAGCCACTGCTGGCAAGTCTCAGTGCAAAATGACTCCCAATCCATTGCAGCAGTCGAGAGTTGATGATTAACATGGATGGCTGCGAGTTCAGCTTTAAGTAAACCCGCGTCTCGCAAAGAAGCCATAGAATGCAGCAGAACGATCGAGTCAAGCCCACCACTGAGCGCGACAACGTAACGAGCGGGAGCGCTTAATATCTCTAATTCAGAAAGGAGTTTTTGGTTCAAATCACTCATTGTGCGACTGATTCCGGGCAACCAGCCTTGGGTCAGACTTTGTAACTGATCCCGTAGCTCATCAGACGCTCATAGCGACGCCTGACCAATTCATCTAAATCCATCGCCTGCAACATGTCCAATTGCCTCAGCAAAGCCTGTTTGATATTGGCGCTGGTTACGGCTATATCACGGTGGGAGCCGCCGAGAGGCTCAGGAATTGTCTGATCAACAATGCCAAGCTCGACAAGGCGCTCAGAAGTGACCCGCATAGCTTCAGCAGCAGCCGCTGCATGATCCGATGATTTCCATAAGATGGTTGCACATCCTTCTGGTGTGATCACCGTATAGGTGGAGTACTTAAGCATGTTAAGCTGGTCAGCAATTCCAATGGCGATAGCCCCACCGGAATTTGCTTCTCCAGTAACTGTCGCTATCAGCGGGGTCCTGACGCTTGACATCATTGCCATGTTTTCCGCAATAGCTTCATTGATCCCTCGCTCTTCCGAATCCATTCCGGGATAAGCTCCCGGAGTATCAATAAAGCTCAGCACTGGAAGCTTATATTGTTCCGCAAGTTTAATCAGGCGCCTCGCCTTGCGGTAGCCCTCAGGTCTTGGCATCCCAAAATTATGGCGTACTTTTTCCTTAGTGCCTCTGCCTTTTTGATGACCGATAACCATCACCGGTCGATCATCGAGCCTGGCAAGGCCACCAATAATCGCCAGATCGTCAGCAAATAGTCTGTCTCCGTGAAGCTCATCAAAATCTGTAAAGATGTGTTCAATGAAATCTAGGGTGTAGGGTCGCAGAGGATGTCTCGCCACCTGAGATATTTGCCATGAACTGAGATTTGCGTATATCTTTTCGGTTAGCTTCGTGCTCTTGTCTTGAAGATTCTGGATCTCCTCGCTGATATTGAGCTCATTATCCGTCCCGACGAGGCGCAACTCTCGTATCTTTGCCTCCAATTCCGCAATGGGCTGCTCAAAATCTAAGTAATTCGGGTCCATGAATATTCCGTCAAATTTACATAAAGAAACAACGCGGCACGTGTGAAAATGGAATCAGCTAACGCACGTGCCTTAATTAATCCAAACTGATATTTTGAATGTAACCCAGTTCGACTCTGTCTTTTCCGAATTCTCTTCGTAAATGCTGGATCAGTTCGTCTGTCGGAAGAACCAACCAGCTTGGTCCGAGCATTATACACCCTCTGGAATTAGCGCGCTGGTAGTCGATAATGACCCGACAACCGGCAGCAGCGCCGCGACTCCCGGATGTTGATTCTGCAGCTTTTGACTCCATCGAAGCGATCGAGCGCCCCAAATCTGACTGAACGTCTTGACAGTGAGGCCTGAGAATCGAGGCGAGATGGTCACAGAAAGCAGGCATCAATTCGTCGGCCCGCAGCCGAACCGCCAGGCGTTTCGCAAACCGTTTTCGCGCTTCAAGCAAGCTCATCAGTTGTTTCGCGCGACCACGCAACCCATCATTATAATCATCCGAGCTGACTGTGCACTCGGCCAGAATGATCGAATCAGGCTGAAGCTGATCTCGATATTTTTCATAATCCCGAGCAGATAACGACAACTCAAAGCGGGCGCTGCGATCGTCGAGTGTGAGAAACGCAATCGTATCACCGGCTTTCGTTTTCATCGTTCTGAAGCCGTACAACAAGCCAGCAATCAATTGTTTTCCGCGCTGCGGACGTAATGCAGACAGCCGATTACGGGTAATTTTTGACAACTCCGGGAGAAATTCCTCGATAGGATGCCCTGATAGATAGAGCCCCAATGTCGCTTTTTCTGCCCGCAGCCGCTCCTGTTCAGTCCAAGCATGCACTCTTGCACTCGAGCTTTGAGGTCGGTTGGTCGGCGCCTCAGGGGCAATTTCACCAAATAAATCCTCCACCCCACTAGCAGAGTTCCGATTACTCTGCTCCGCGGCCTGAACAGAACCAGGTAACAGCGCCAAAAGCGATGCCCTGACGAAGTCAGGACCGCCTTCCATCAAATTATCGAGTGCTCCTGACTTAATTAACGCTTCCAGAGAGCGCCTGTTGACTAACTGAGAATCTAGCCTTTGACACAAGTCCAATAAACTTTTGAAAGATTTTTTTAGCCGTTCGAGAATGATCGCTTCAATCGGTCCTTCTCCCAATCCCTTGATCGCGCCGAGTCCGTATACGATATCGCCCGAATCATTCACCGTAAAGTTGAACTGACCGACATTAACGTCTGGCGGTAAAATTTTAAGCCCCATCGCATGGCACTCATCGACATAAGTAACGATCTTGTCGGTGTTCTGCATCTCGGCAGAAAGAACAGCCGCCATGAAAAACTCTGGATAATGGGCTTTAAGCCAAGCCGTTTGATAAGAAATTAACGCATAAGCAGCCGAATGTGATTTATTAAAGCCGTAACCGGCAAATTTTTCCATGAGATCAAAAATCGAGCC
>DORE01000192.1:7537-9271 GCA_003514305.1 Gammaproteobacteria bacterium
ACAGCCGGATCTTTTTTGCCCATGGCTTTGCGCAGAATATCTGCCCCGCCAAGGGTGTAGTTTGCAAGCACTTGAGCAATCTGCATCACCTGCTCTTGGTAGAGAATAACGCCGTAGGTGTTGGACAACACGTGCTCTAGCTCAGGGTGCGGATACGCAACCTCAGTACGACCATGCTTTCTTTCGATGAAATCGTCAACCATTCCTGATTGCAGGGGGCCCGGACGAAATAGTGCTACCAACGCAATTATGTCCTCAAAACTGCTGGGCCTAAGTTTTTTTATCAGCTCTTTCATCCCACGCGATTCAAGCTGAAACAAAGCGGTGGTTTCTCCCTTTTGTAAGAGCAAATAGACCGCCTCATCATCCAGAGGCAAGTCACTAATCACAACGGGCTCGGCTTCTTTTTGTCGACCGTTAATCATCTTGACCGCCCAGTCAATGATCGTGAGCGTACGAAGGCCAAGAAAATCAAATTTGACTAGACCTGCAGTTTCGACATCATTTTTGTCAAACTGTGACACCAGACCACCGCCTGCCTCTTCACAGTACAATGGAGTGAAGTCAGTTAGCTTGGTCGGCGCTATCACCACACCGCCCGCATGTGTGCCAACATTTCGTGTAACGCCTTCAAGCTTAAAGGCCATATCCATAATTTCCTGGGCGTCTTCGTTGCTGTCGACAAATCGCGACAGTTCAATCTCTTCCTCGAGAGCTTTTGCCAGCGTCACATCTGGTCCAAAGGGAATAAGCTTTGATAGCTTATCTCCCAGAGAATATGGTTTACCTAGAACTCGAGCGACATCCCGAACCACTGCTTTCGCCGCCATCGTGCCGAAGGTGATAATTTGAGAGACGGCGTCGTGGCCATATAGCTCGGCTACATGTTGAATCACCAGATCGCGCCCTTTCA
The DNA here is from genome assembly GCA_003514305.1 of Gammaproteobacteria bacterium. Classification (GTDB taxonomy): domain Bacteria; phylum Pseudomonadota; class Gammaproteobacteria; order Pseudomonadales; family Pseudohongiellaceae; genus UBA9145. The sequence goes on from DORE01000192.1 coordinate 8,451, forward strand.
TACAAAAATCAACGTCGAAGTCAGGCATTGAAACTCTTTCTGGATTCAAGAAACGCTCAAACAGCAGATCATACTTGAGGGGGTCGAGATCTGTAATTCCAAGAGCGTATGCCACGATAGAGCCCGCGCCGGAACCTCGGCCGGGCCCGACTGGAATATCATTTTCTTTCGCCCATAAAATAAATTCCATGACAATCAAGAAGTACCCCGGAAACCCCATCTGGTTGATGATCTTCAGCTCCATATCAAGTCGCTCAAAATAGATGCTTCTTTGTTGCTCACTCCATCCCGAACCACCAAAAAGTTGCTCAAGTCGCGCTTCAAGACCCTGCCTGCTTAAATCCTCAAGATAGGTTTCCAACGATCGCTCGTCTGGTACTGGGTATTTAGGTAAGTATGGAGTACCAAGATTTAGTGACATGCTGCAACGCTTACCGATCTCCGCTGCATTTAGATAAGCTTCCGGAATGTCCGCAAACAATTCAGCCATCTCTTGACTACTCTTGAGATACTGCTGGTCTGTATAGTTTCTTGGCCTGCGTAGGTCGTCGAGTGTCCGCCGGCCGCTGATACAGACCCTAACCTCATGAGCTTCGAAATCACTAGAACTTATAAATCTCACATCATTCGTAGCCACCACTGGCACATCTTGATTGACAGCCAGCGCTAACGCGCGTTCGATGTAAACCTCTTCCTCCGGCTTTCCAACGCGCTGCAACTCAATATAGAAGCGATCGGGGAAGAGCTTTAGCCAGTTAGAGAGGAAAAATGTTGCACGCTCGCTGTCGCCTGCAAGAAGAGCTTGACCAACATCGCCTCGC
>DORE01000204.1:0-1526 GCA_003514305.1 Gammaproteobacteria bacterium
GCGACAATGGTCATTGACGTAAAGTACATAGCTCTCCCTATGCTGTTGTGGCAAAAATACATCGTTTCACGGTAATCACCAAAGCGGGGGAATTCGCGCTTAAACCTGTGCATATAGTGGATAGTATTATCGACCCCGATGCCAATGGAAATCGCAGCTATGGTGATTGTCATAATATCTAGGGGTATTCTAGCCCATCCCATGACACCAAGGACAAATGCTGCGGCGATAGCATTGGGGATAATGCAGATAACAGAGATAGAAAGTGAGCGAAACAGAGCAAGGAACATCAACATGATGGCCAACATTACCACTCCGAGCGTTAAAATCTGGGATTGAAACAAGCTCTGTAGGACATTGTTATACATGACCAGGATTCCGGTTACGCGCACATCATCATCCGCCAGACCGAACTCCTCTTCAACTCCTCGCTCTATCCGCTGGAGAAGCTCATTTCGATTGAGGTCTGGTGCGGATTCGATCACCCGGACGTTGAATCGAGTCTGGTTATCAGCGACCGAAATAAAAGGGGTCAGGACGGTGTCCTTAAGTGCCTCAGGGATTCGGTTGTAAAGGATAGCCCAGAGAAAACCGTCAATCTCCTGATTACCATTGAGCATTTCTGCCAATTGCACAATAGCGCCAAACGAAAGCACTTTGCCAGTTTGCAGATCTGCATCAAGATATTCATGGATGGCTTTGATCTGTTCCATTTTTGGGGCGGTGAACCAGTATGAGTCATTGTTAGCGCTGTCTCCAAACCCGTCATCGAATCCATCGTTAAATCCGTCATCGAACGAGTCGCCGTCATCAGTCAGGTTTACTACGACATCAAATGACAAGGTGCCTCCGAGTTTTTCATCAAACAGGCTCATGCCTTGATAAATTTCAGTGCTTTCTCTGAAATAATCTATAAAGCTGTTTTCCACCTTCAGCTGACTCAGGCCAATGACGCTAAACAGCAATATCAAGCCATAAATCACAAGCACGTTATTATTCAACTTATCTGTCGCGCGAGCGAGAAAGCCGGTCATATTCAGACTTAAGTCAGAACTGAGTTGAGTTTCGTCTGTCTTGAGCAAGCTCATAATGGAGGGAAATAGCGTGAACGCCACAAGCAAAGCTGTTGTCACGCCCATCATCATCATCCAGCCAAAAGTAATAATAGGCAGAATACCGCTCACTATTAGAGAGCCAAACGCAACCAATGTGGTCAGCGCCGTGTAAAGGCAGGGCCGATACATGCTGGCTACTGCGTGTCTAAGCAGCTTGTCATGGTCGCTGAAGTGTCGGGTCGCCCTTAATTCTCGATAACGCACGGTCAGATGCACCGTAAGCGAAATCGTGATGATCAATAGCAGTGAAATGAAATTAGAAGAAACTACCGTGACCCTCCAATCCATCAGCCCCAAAACTCCGACCATGATAACGCCGGCCACTGTGCAACAGGCTAGCGGTATTGCAACCCATCGTACCTTGCGGAAAATAAGACCCAGGGCAAAAATAATAAGAAGGACCACTGAGAC
>DORE01000204.1:1847-3590 GCA_003514305.1 Gammaproteobacteria bacterium
CTAAAGCTACTGAGATCGCCTTGCACAAAAGTCACTAAATCATCGGCTATCATTGGCGCGCCACCGAGATAGATCTCTGCGCCATCGCGATATCCGTCCAGCGTATTTCGTATTTCGGTGATCATTTCATGCTGCCGATCGGCCGCCTGAACGCTGTAACTGGCATATTCCGCTTCGACTTGAATCAGTTCGGCCTGCAGCTCGAGGCTGGCCTCACCGTCGCGGTTCAGATTCCTCAACTCAGTGCGGCGATTAACCAAAAGGCGGGCCGTTTCGTCGAGCGCAAATCCCACCTGTATACCAGCTGTCTCTCCATCAGGGCTCAGCAGAGCATTGCGGAAGACCGGGCTAGCCATTATCTCATCTTGTGCCTCGGCGAGATCAGTTTCCGGATCCAGCAAGGTCAAGTAATCTTCCGAGATACCGGTAAGAGGAGTATCACCAAAAATTGGCACGGTAAGAATACTGTTCACAGATTCCACCCGATCAATGGCCAGAAGGTCTTCGCTTAAGCGTTCAAGCACTTTTAGCTCTGCGGGTTCGAATAAACTCCCAGCAGGAGAATAGGCGACAGTGACTGAATCGGCAGTGCCAAAGCGATCGTTGATTTCCCTCGAATATTCAAGATCGGGATCATTTTCCAATAGCAACGAGTCTGCCGAAGCATCTAGTCGAAAATCCTGCGCATGCCAGGCGAAAAAAGCCACGAGCACTAGCAACATGAAAATGACTAATTTCGGTCTCTCAAAAACACAATGAGAGTAGAGCTGGGCAATCTTCGAGGTCATGTTTTTTTGCGCCGTCCTTTTATAGCTGGGACTATACGCTGTTTCCACTAAGTTATCGATTGGCGCTACATTATGAAAAGTTCACACCGCGACGGCATCTTTATACCTACCGCAGCAACACGCACCGCCCAGCTTTGGGATGAATGCCTCTGTACACTATATTTGTAAATGCCTTTCGAGCCTTTTTCATCAGTTATTGGATATATTCTGACGCGCCAAATTTTATAACCTATTGTTTTAACGATGATATTAAGGGAAAGAATGCGCCAAAATGCCAGTCATCGGGGCAGCAGAGATAGAAACTGGGCTGGCGGTGTTAAAGTTGGTAAAATATTCCAGTTAGCTTTTCGAAACCGTTTACGCGAAAGCCCTAGGCTCGCATTCCGTCGCGTGCCCGCGCTGCGGTCGGCAATAAGGCCGCTAAGAAATTAAAGACTCGAAATTAAACTTCTACTAAGGAGGCAGTGATGAAATTGTTGAGTAGGTTAATCGTTGTCCTCACCGCTGCGACCGTATCGGCCGCCTCGATGGGCGATGAATGGCTGCGGTCAATTCCGGAATTTGAACTTACCGACCATCTCGGTGAGATCCATACGCTTGATAGGTATGAGTCCTATGATTACGTTGTGTTTTACGTCCAAGGCGTGGGATGCCCAATTGCACGTATTGCGCTGCCAAACTACCGAGGCGTTCGCGATGAGTTTGCCGACAAGAATATTGGCTTCAGCATGTTCAACTCGAACATTCAAGACAATCTTCCGCGAATCGCAAAGGAAGCTGCAGAGTTTGGCATCGACTTTCCTATTATGAAAGACAAGGGGCAACGCCTGGCAAAGGCACTGGGCGTTGAGCGCACTGCCGAGGTGTTTATCGTAAACCCTCACTCCCGGGAAGTGCTGTTTCGCGGCCCTATCAACGATCAGTTAGGCTATGAAACTCAGCGGAACGAGGCCAG
>DORE01000046.1 GCA_003514305.1 Gammaproteobacteria bacterium
CCTGTGAGTTCAACCCCTCCGACGTTTAGGAAAGCAGTTCCGGAGGTCCCAGCATTTCCTGTCACGCTACCGGCCACTTGGTAGTCCATTTCGCTGGTGAAATCGATGGGGAGTTCGACCGGTGTTGGGAGGTAGCTGCCTGGGTCGAGCAATGCTCCGTCAGCAAATGCGGTGGTCCAGTCAAGTCGGTCGAAACCGCTCTCCGCATCGTTGTAATCCAGCGCGGCAATATTGAGACTGCCACTCAAGCCAAAGTCATCCGTGGCGGCCGACACGACCTCACCCATCTTCAACGCCGTGTAACGGGCCGTCGAGCCGCCCGCAGGAATGACCCATACCAAGGCTACCGAACCCGAAACTTTCAATTCCGCCACGCCGTTCACACGCAGGATCGCATCGGTCAAGGTCAGCGCCATCTGGTCCAGCGTTGCCCCCAAAAGGTCGGCGCTGCCATCACCATCGGTGTCGACATCGGTGCTCGTGCGCGAACGCGTAATCTCCGCCGCGCCGCTGATCGATACCGGGCCGACCACCAGATCCACAGCCCCGTTACCACCATCAATGCTTCCACTGATCGAACCGGCTGTCTCGAAAACAAAAGTGTCTTCATTGCCTTCCGCGCCGGACAGGTTCTCAACACCACTGAATTGAACTGACCCGATCGTTCCGGCATTCGTTCCCGTAACACGCCAATCAGTATCTCCGGTCGGGCCCCTGATCTTGTCATCCCCGGAACCACCGTCAAAAATCAATATCGGCGCATCCGCACCGGATAGTGAAACAGAAGCCTGAGCGATGAAGAAGATGTCATCCCCCGCCCCACTCTGGACGGTGAGGGTCTCGAGGCCGGCTGCCGACAACGGCGAAGCAAATTGAATTTCGTCATGATCCGATCCAGCAGAATCGTTCGCACCGGTATCGACAACAAAGTGAAGAAAATTACTGAAGGTTATAGATTCGAACGCGACCCCACCGCTCGTTCCTGAAATCCGGTTCTGCCCAGCGGCGGGACTGTCAATGGTGATGACGTCATTGCCGCCGCCAGCGGTCACTGGTGTCTCGAAGGTAAAGGTCCCGTCGGAGTCACCCGTTCCATCAACAATGACAGGTTCGAGACCAGTGAAGGAAATGAGAGAGAGGCCGGACTGGATGACGCCGTCTCCGAACACTTCGCCGGGTGTGTAGCGGCCATTTTGAGCTCCGTTGACAACCAATGTGTCGAAGCCTTCATCGCCACCGTGGTATATAACATTGATTGGAATATCGCCAGCTGAAAGATCGACGATGAGAGTGTCATCTGTGGAGGGCCTGCCGTTGATGATCAGGTTGGTAAATCCCTGTTGGGCGAGGAAATCGGGATGGAAAGATGAGAGATCAATCTTGCCAGATGCAGACACAGTAAAACCCCCGTCAGCACTAAAAGTTGCTGCGTGACCGTAGTATAAAAGTTTTGATTCCCCGTAGGTAAAAGGCTCGCGACCCTCAGGGGGTGCGTTAGCAGCATTGAGCGTAGCGACTAATTGCGCGACGGTAGGATCACCCAAAGGTGATTCACCCGGCACCGGGTCACTCCATAAACTTATTTCTCCCAGAGAGACAGCTGGATACTCATCGGTTTCAAGACGAGCTTGCCCGAGCACTTCAGAACTAGTCTCGCTGGTCATCGCAAGGTCGGAACTGACATCTTTTTCGAGGGTCATTTCAGCAGCTTGGTCCGTCCCGAAATCCTTTTCCAAGAGACCTTCTTGATCTCCCGATTTAGCAAGGTCATCTTCCAGATCAACGAGGCCGTTTTGAGGGGCAGCGAGGACCTCATTTCCCACACCCACGAGCAGGTCATCTGGGCCAATTTCGGGACCCCAGGTGAAGTCTTCACCGTGACCCAAAATGGAGCCCTCAGTGGTATCTGAATCAAAAAATTCGGGTCCCATCTCAACCTCCACCACTTCTGTAAAATGGACTTCTTCCAGAGCGGATGAGTCAACCGAATCGAGAGGAGAAAGTCCGTAAACTTCAGGCGGAGCATCGATGGGCCCAGCCGAGAAAAGAATCTTAGGTTCGAGCTGCTCAACCGCATACCTATCCATGGAGTTGCCACGATCATGGGCAACTTCAGTTGAAGGCTTGTTGAAACCGAGCGGCATCGCGGCGAAACATTCTCTCGGCGGTAGAATTCCAACAAGAATATTTTTACTCTACCGGTAATTTTTTGATATTATTTAATATCTTTTTAATATTAATATCTTAGGCCTTTTCAAAACCTCTCGAACTATCCTCAGCCTCGCTACAATCAGAACCAATTTATGAGCGATAAGGGGCTTTTCGAGCATACAAGCGCCCCACAAATGCAAGCTAGTCACGGACAAACCCAAGGGAGGAGCGCTGCCGCCGATCATTTTCAGAGACCTGTTTTCTGCGAAAGACTGCCAATTTTTCAGCCCTGATTTGAACATGCCTTAGTAAGCCACGGCAAAGAAATGGATAGGCGATTTCGCCCGTTGAAGGATGAGCGGTTTTAGTCATCAGGCGATAAAGGAACCGTGGTAGAAATTTCTGAAAAAGCACATCATCCAAGGAATAATAGCGACTCACTAATCCAGGATCCCCCTGCCGACCAGACCGGCCGAAGAACTGCCGATCCACCCGACGGGATTCGTGGGGCTCTGTCACAAGGACATGTAGTCCTCCCAACTCTCTGACACCCTTACCGAGCTCAATATCTGTTCCACGACCAGCCATATTGGTGGCTATTGTGACTCTTCCTTTCAGTCCGGCATCCTCAATAATTCCAGCTTCCTGAGCAAGGCGAGTCGCATTCAGAATGACGTGTTGAATGTTCTGAAGACCCAGCTTACGCCCTAATCGTTCACTCGATGTGACTGTGCGTGTTCCTATGAGCACAGGCTGTGAATCTCGGTGGCAGCGTATCACCTCCTCTGAAACAGCATGTTCGCGATCAGCCTCACTCAAGTAGAATTTAGGGCTCCGATATCGTGAAATATTGGGGAGATTTCTAGGAATCTTAACAGTCGGAACCCCATAGATCGTCCAAACTTCGGCGGCAATTTCTTGCGCTGTTCCGGTGGCACCTGAAAGCTTACGATATTTTTGGAAAAATCCTTGAAAGGAAATCTGGGCAATCGTGGTCGAAGGCGCCGTAATCTCGAGACTTTCTTTCGCCTCGACGATTTGGTGGAGACCCAACTTCCATGAGCGGTCTGGCATTGGCCGCCCAGTGCTCTCGTCAATGATCACAACCTTTCCATCTTCGATGATATAATGAGATCCCAGGGTGAAGAATTCATGTGCCTCTAGGGCAAGCAACACCATCTCACGGCGACGATCAGGGCAGCGCCAAAGCGGAGATACGGGAAATTCATCTCTCTCGGCAATTTTTTCTTCACCTGCCACCGTCAACTTCACTTCCCGTCGTCCTCGATGGATGGTGTAGTCAGTCCTAGCTCGCAGAAATTCAGCAACCTTCCAAGCGCCAAGACAAGCTTGGCGTAGTTCCTCTGATTCAAATTTTTGGCTAATTAGGAGTGGAGTAACTGCTTCATCGATTAGACCATTATCAGCCTCATCAACAAGAGCCCGGAAAAGCCCACGCTGAGTGAGGCGAACTCCGCTTTCAGATGCCCTGACAAACTTGCGCACATGTTGGCGCATACCCGACCGCGTCCACTCGCCGAGTTGAAGTCGGTCTCGAAGAAAATCGGCAGCAACCTCCTTGGCGGTGGTGTAAGTAATATCAACCTGATATCCCGCCTGCCGATCGGCTGGCTTGGTCTTCCCGATCACAGACGCAACCGAAATGCCAAGCCGCGCGTAGAAGCGCTTCATGGTCAACGCATCACGCTTAGCGAGATAATCATTGGCGGTGATGACGTGAACAGGCTCGCCTTTCCAAGACTCAAAGGCCGCCGCAATAGCAATCGAGAGAGTCTTCCCCTCTCCCGTATCAATCTCAGCCAAATACCCCTTAATCAAAGCGAGGGCAGACAGCATTTGAACCCTGTAGGGAATTAAACCCAACTCACGACGAGCCACTTCGCAAATTAATGCAAGGACTTCTGGATCTGGCAAAGCGTCACCGGCAACTTGAAGCCTCGAATCCCTGATAAGCCGGTTGATTTCCTTATCAGTAATTTCTTCAAGTCGTTTACGCTCAATTTTGGCAACTTCAACGTTCTTGAGCCATGGCTTTAAAATTGAACTGCGCTGTTTCCATTTTCCTGCAAGACGTTTGATCAAGAGATCCAACCCCTTTAAATCCG
>DORE01000194.1 GCA_003514305.1 Gammaproteobacteria bacterium
GCCATTATCATGGATGGTAATGGCCGCTGGGCGCGCCAGCGTGGTAAGCCGACAAAATATGGCCATCGTCACGGTGCCGAAGCCGCATTAAATGTTGTTGAACTTTGCATAGATCGCAATATCCCCTATCTTACCTTGTTTGCGTTCAGCAGTGAAAACTGGATGCGTCCAATTACTGAGGTTGAAGGGCTCATGGCTTTGTTTCTGTCCGTTCTTAAACGAAATGAGATCAGTCAGCTACATCAAAAAGGTGTCAAATTTAACTTCATCGGAAAGCGTGACGGGCTGGCTCCTAAACTTTTGCGTAGTATGGATGAGGTGGAAAAACGTACTGCGTTAAATACAGGAACAACAGTCACCGTTGCTGTCGATTATGGGGGGCGCTGGGACATTACTGAAGCAGCCTCCGCACTTGGTCAGCAGGTTGAAGCCGGTCTAATAAGGCCATCTGATATTGATTCGGAACTGCTACGCTCACAGACAAGTCTTGGAGCTTTTCCCGACCCTGATCTTTGCATTCGGACCGGCGGTGAGAAAAGGATCAGCAATTTCTTACTATGGCAATTTGCCTATACTGAGTTTTACTTTGCGGACTGCTACTGGCCAGAATTTACAGAAGCTGAGTTTCAATGCGCGCTTGAAGAATTTGCCAATCGTCAGCGTCGGTTTGGGGCTACTCATATCGAGGGCGGTTACTGTGAGTGATGGCCTGAAGCAGCGCGTAGTAACCGCTATTATTTTGCTGATTGCTTTAATTGCGCTAACACTGTTCACCAGACCCTTTATTTTTGCGGCAGTTGTAGCTGTTATCGTAGCCCTTGCTGCTTGGGAGTGGGCTGCATTTGTAGGCATCGAGGGAATTGCTCTCAGGGGTTCTTATACTTTGGCACTTTTTGTCATGCTGATGGCAGCCGCTTCAATCTCCGGTTTCTCGGGCAGCGCAGATACTTCTATTTCATATCAGGTCGTGCTGATTCTCGGGCTCGGTCTGCTTTGGTGGTGCATAGCTGCCTTTCTGCTCATTGGTTATCCAGAGAACTCAGCGGCCTGGAATAATAAATTTAAAATTAGTTTGATGGGTCTGCTGGCTTTAGTACCAACGTGGACAGGGCTGGTAGCGTTAAAGTATGCCTTGCCTTCAGGCTATCTTGTGCTTGGAGTTGTAATCATGGTCGCTGGGGTTGACATCGGTGCATATTTTGTCGGGAGATTTCTCGGAGCTCGGCCTTTAGCCCCACGTTTGAGCCCAAATAAGACATGGGAGGGCGTTTTGGGTGGGCTCGTGACATGCTGCGCAGTCAGTGCGTTACTTTTATTGGGCGCGCACCGTTACCTGTTCGAACTGAGGCCGCCACAGGTCTCAATTCTATTATTGTCCTGCGCTATCACGACCTTGTTTGCCGTGGTTGGCGATTTGCTGGAAAGTATGTTGAAGCGCAATTCTAACTTAAAAGACAGCGGGTCAGCCCTCCCCGGCCACGGTGGGATATTGGACCGTATTGATGCTCTGTTGGCAGTTACACCTAGCAGCGTCATTATAATGATGCTTACGCTGGATCAGGTCCACTGACTCCATGATGAGAAGCCAGCAGTTAACAATACTCGGTTCCACCGGCTCCATCGGCTGCAGCACTCTGGATGTTGTTTCCAGATACGACAACATTTCTATTTTTGCGCTGAGTGCGAATCGTAACTTCAAACTGCTTTTGGAGCAGTGCTTGAGGTATGAGCCCAAGTATGCGGTTCTAGCAGACTCAGAGCAGCATGAGAGCTTCAAGAATCTATTAGTCGATTCGGAGTGTAAAACAGAGTTTCTCGACGTAGAAAACGCGCTGGAAATTATTGCTGCGCATGATCAGGTTGATTTAGTGATGGCGGCTATCGTGGGTGCGGCTGGTTTGGCTTCAGGGCTCGCAGCTGTGTCAGCTGGCAAGCGTTTGCTTTTGGCTAACAAAGAGTCTCTTGTTATGTCGGGCAAGCTTTTGATAGACGCAGCAATACGACACAAGGCAGAAATAATTCCTATAGACAGCGAACATAATGCTATTTTTCAATGTCTAGCAGAGACACGTACTCAATTCTCTGCAGCTGAAGAGCGGTTTGTCGAAAAGCTCGTCCTTACGGCTTCTGGGGGGCCGTTTCTTAATACTCCCAACAGACAGTTGATGAAGGTGACGCCAAAGCAGGCCTGTGCTCATCCTAAGTGGTCTATGGGTCAGAAAATCTCGGTAGATTCAGCCACGCTCATGAACAAAGGACTCGAACTGATCGAGGCCAGCTTTCTCTTCGACCTGCCAGGGTCAGCAATTGACATATTGATTCATCCGCAGAGTATTGTGCATTCGATGGTTTACTACCGCGATGGCTCTGTCCTCGCACAGCTTGCGAATCAGGATATGCGCGTGCCTATTGCTTACGGACTGGCTTTTCCGAATCGTATGCCTTCAGGTGCCGAAGTCTTGGATCTAACGACCCAGCCTCCGCTTGAATTTAGCGTACCAGACGTGGCGCGCTTCCCCTGCGTCAGTTTGGGCAGGGCAGCGCTTGAGGAAGGGGGTACGGCACCAGCTGTATTGAATGCGGCTAATGAAATTGCCGTTGCTGCGTTTCTTGCGAATCGTATTGGGTTTCAGCAAATCCCGGCCATCATTGATGCCGTTTTATCGAAAACCCCTTGTAGACCAGCAGCGTCTCTCGATATCATTAAAGACGCAGATAGAGCAGCAAGGATTGCCGCTAACAAACTGATATAAATAGGGATTTGATTGGCTTCAAGAGCTGTCCCAATCCCCTCAAACAGTACTTAATATGATTGACATTATAATCAACGTTATCGCATTAATTGTGACTCTCGGTATTCTAGTAACCATCCATGAGTTCGGTCATTTTTGGGTGGCGAGGCGCTGTGGGGTCAAAGTCCTTCGCTTTTCGATCGGATTTGGTAAGGCGGTTAAATCTTGGATTGGCAAAGACGGTGTCGAATACGTAATCGCCCCCATCCCACTGGGTGGTTACGTTAAAATGCTCGGTCAAGAGGACACGAGTGCTGCCAAGCCGACCGATATCCCGAAAAGTCAGCGTCACGAGTCTTTTGCCTATAAGCCTCTATGGCAAAGGATGGCCATTGTGGCAGCCGGCCCAGTAGCCAATTTCCTTCTCGCGATATTCGTTTTCTGGCTGATCCACGTCAGTTATGGCGTGAGCGGTATTGCCCCCGTTGTTAACGGGGTTCTCGGCAAATCCGCGGCTGAGACCGCCGGTCTGCGTGAAGGCGATGAAATACTTGCTGTGGATGGAGAGCCGACGATCACTTGGCAGCAGGTCACGCTTCAGATGCTGGCCCGTTTGGGCGAAACCGGAGATGTCAATCTGACGGTGGCCTCTTCAGGCACAAGCCAGGTGCGAGAAGTACATATGCCCGTTCGGAACTGGTTAGGTGGCGAGACTGAACCCAATCCGGTAGCGGATCTTGGTATCGTCCAGTTTGAAATACCTGCGCTGATCGCTGAAGTGATCTCTGGCGGTAGAGCAGAAGCGGGTGGATTAATCTCAGGAGATGAGATCCTTTCAGTCAATGACGAGCCCATAACTGGTTGGAGGCATTGGGTTGAGGTTATACGCGCAAATCCGGAACT
>DORE01000162.1 GCA_003514305.1 Gammaproteobacteria bacterium
CGGACGGCAATGCGGCGTTGATGGGCCCTTTTGCCGCAGATCGAGGTTTACTCAGGCAACGGATACGAGCTGCATTGGTCGCTGGACGCAATGTCCCCCAGGTAGACCCGACGCGAGTCGCGGCCATGGGATACTGTTTTGGCGGGATGTGCGTGCTTGAACTCGCAAGATCAGGTGCAGATGTCCTCGGTGTTGTTTCAATACATGGCATTCTCGCGGCAGGGGATGTAGAAAACGAACAAATCAAGGCTAAGGTGCTCTGTTTGCACGGCCATGATGACCCGATGGTGCCGCCAGAACAGGTAATGGCATTCGAGACAGAAATGACTGAAGCGGGAGCAGACTGGCAGTTGCATGCTTATGGAAGCACGATGCATGCTTTCACCAATCCGGCTGCCAATAACCCCGAATTTGGCACAGTATATAGTGCGATTGCGGATCAGCGCTGCTACCAATCCCTTAAAAATTTCTTTGCAGAGATATTCTGATCTCGCAACTTCTTATTTTCAGTGACGCTAGGACGGAAGATGACTTCTTCAGCAACTGACTCCCCAGTAAGCAAAAATACATTACCCGTACGCAGTAAGGTCGGGTTGTGGTTAGGGCCTTTAGTCTTTTTCCTAATGCTTGCTTTCGTTGACCTTGATCCTAGCAATCCCCTTGTTACTCGCATGGCTGCGGTAATTCTCTGGATGGCGATCTGGTGGATGACAGAGGCGATTCCGCTGGCGGCCACTGCGCTGCTTCCAATCCCATTGTTTCCATTTCTGGGTATCATGCGTGGCAGAGAAGTGGGTGCCGGCAGTCGGATAGATCTCGGTACCACGTCGATTCAGGAAGGTTTTAGTGTTCGTGATTTCGATGTGATTTTTCCAAACGTCGCGAATCAGTACATGGACTGGATCATTCTGCTTTTCATGGGCGGCTTCATCATTGCTCTAGCGGTTGAAAAATGGAATTTGCACAAGCGAATAGCGCTAAGCATTTTGAGAGTTGTGGGTGGCCAGCCTCATCGGCTCGTGCTGGGATTCATGCTGGCCACGGGTTTCCTATCGATGTGGTTGTCAAATACAGCCACCGCATTGATGATGATGCCCATGGGCATGTCTCTGATATTGCTTTACGAAGAGCTCAATGCGGGGCTTGCGAAACAAGGAAACATGATTGACGAGCGAGCAGGGAACTTTTCCCTCACTTTGTTGCTTGGTATTGCCTATTCTGCCTCAATTGGAGGCTTTGCAACCTTGATCGGAACACCACCCAATCTTGTGCTGGCGACACAGTTACCGCAACTTTTCCCTGAAGCTCCGGACCTAACATTTTCAACTTGGATGATCTTTGCGCTGCCGATGAGTGCTGTTTACATGATCCTTGCGTGGCTTATGTTGACTCGTCTTGTTTTCCCCTTGCCACCCACCACGCCGTTCAGTGGTCGAGATTTTATCCAGAATGAGCTGCGTAAATTGGGCCCGATGTCAACTGAGGAAAGGCGTGTATTTGCTGTATTTGTCGCTTTTGCGCTACTGCTGATGACGCGCAAGGAACGATTATTTGGCGCGGATATAGATATATTTGGTTGGAGTCACTATCTTGACAATCTGCTGCGCTATTTCGGAAGTGCACCGGTAGGATACATGATTGACGACGGCACCGTTTCGATTGGGATGGCTATCACTCTATTCATGATACCGACAGGAAAGGCGATAAGTGGGAAATTACTCAATTGGGACGATGCCAAGAAAATTCCCTGGGGCATACTATTGCTGTTCGGCGGTGGTCTGGCAATTGCTAAGGGGTTTACGACCTCTGGGTTGTCAGACTATATCGCTTCTCAGCTTCAGGTTTGGCTGGGCGATGCGAGTCCATTCGTTATCGTGGTGAGTACAGTCGGAATTATCACCGGACTTACCGAAGTCGCGTCCAATACCGCGACCATTTCTTTATCGCTGCCAATTATGGCGAGCCTCTCTCAGGCTATCGAAGCGCACCCCTTGCTGCTGCTGATTCCTACGACAGTGGCGGCTTCCTGTGCTTTCATGCTGCCAGTTTCCACGCCGGCCAATGCAATTGTCTACGGATCCGGTCGCATTCCCATTATGAAGATGGTCATAGCAGGTATTTGGCTAGATATACTTTCAATCTTTTTATTGACTGGGTTTGTTTATACTCTGGGTCACATGACTTTTGGGGTGCTGGACGGATTTCCGCTGTGGGCAGTACCCTAGCTTTTTTGTAGCGGCTTTTCTAATTGGCCAATCTTCTTTTTCTTTTTATGAACAAACCAGTTGAGCCAGATGATAGAGAATAGCCGCAGTCGCCCCCCAGATACGATAGTCTCTATAGTTTAGTTCGAGCACGGTGCGCTCGACATTCCCATAAGAGACCGTAGAGTGCTTGTAAGCCTGAGAGTCCAGAATAAGGCTTAGCGGCGCATGAAAAATAGCTTCGACCTCTGAGGGATTGGCGACGTACTCCAGGTCGCTTGCTATGATCCCGACCACGGGTGTTACTCTGTAACCTGACGGCATGACCAGTTCGCCGAGTTGGCCGAGAATCTCAACTTCTTCTGGTCTCAAACCGATTTCTTCATAACTCTCTCGAAGGGCGGTAGCAGCATGGTCGCTATCTTGTTCCTCCGATGTTCCGCCGGGTAAGCTGACTTGGCCGGCATGGCTTTTTAGGTTTGATGAGCGGACCGTGAGGACTATGCTACTGTCATTATTATGCTTAGACTTTGTGATCGGCACGAGCACCGCTGCTTGACGGAACGATTTGATATCAACTTCGCTCACCCAGTCTGTCTTGTGATCCGGAGACTGAATAGGGCTAGGCGTGGCTGCATTGCCACTGTTGAAATATCGGAGTAAATCGCTTAAGTGTCTGGAGGAACTTGAATTTGGCATAAAAAGCTAACTGAATCAGATCGGAAAAACACTGGTAGCTATGCATATTATTTAGGGCTACAAGAGAAGCTCGAAGTGTCGCGTTGACGGCTTGATTAAACAGCAAAATAACGCTGGCCACTAGTGACCAAGGGACAGTAACTGCGATGTCTACCCGACAGCTGGATTACGCATGACTTAAACGGAACAAATTATCGACCAAAAATCGTTGATAAACTCACATTAAAAGACACAGCATCAATTAAAAAGGGCGCGTAGAACATGGAAACAAAGATAACCAAGTTGCTTAATATAAAGCATCCGATAATTCAAGGTGGTATGCACTATGTAGGATTTGCTGATCTTGCGGCAGCTGTATCAAACGCTGGTGGGCTAGGCATTATAACTGCTCTCACCCAGGGCACACCGGAGAAGCTTGAGAAGGAAATCATTAAATGTAAAACCCTGACCAACAAACCATTTGGAGTAAATTTGACATTCCTACCGTCCTTAAGCCCGCCTGATTACGCAGGGCTGGTTGATGTGATAGTCGGACAAGGCATCAGCGTAGTGGAGACAGCTGGAAACAATCCCCAGAAGTGGCTGCCGAAGCTACAAGAGAACAATGTTAAAGTCATTCATAAATGTACATCTGTCAGACATGCATTAAAGGCACAAGATATCGGATGTAATGCCGTATCGGTTGATGGTTTCGAGTGTGGCGGACATCCGGGTGAAGATGATATTCCAAATTTTATTTTACTTCCGAGGGCAGCAGACGAGCTTGCAATACCCTTCGTTGCCTCAGGCGGTATGGCTGACGGAAGGTCTTTGGTGGCTGCTCTTGCATTGGGAGCTGAAGGGATTAATCTCGGCACCAGATTCATAGCAACGCAGGAAGCCCCAGTTCATGATAATGTCAAGAAAGCGTTACTTGCGGCCACTGAATTGGATACAAAGCTTGTGATGCGGCCATTGAGGAATACAGAGAGAGTCCTGTCCAATGCAGCTGCGGGGAGGCTCCTCGAGAAAGAGGCGGAGCTTGGTGAAAACATTAAGTTTGAAGACATCATGTCAGAAGTAGCTGGCGTCTATCCGAAAGTCATGCAAGAAGGGCAAGTTGACGAGGGGGTTTGGTCCTGCGGCATGGTTGCTGGCTTAATTAACGATTTGCCAACCGTGCAAGGGCTGATCGACAAAATAATGCAGCAAGCAGAATTGATAATAGCGGGCCGTTTGAAAACGACTTCATGAAAAAGCAGGTTCGGTTTGAATCTCCGTAGTGAACACTCAAAGCTTTGTATGCGCATGATTGAGCTCTCCCCGACAATCCCGAATTCGCGAGAGATGATCTTGCCATTAGAATGTTGTGAGTAAAAATTTGCCTCTTACTACGGAGCAACGACTACTGCTCTGCATGGTTCTTCCGAATGCATTCGCTGTGCCAGTGATGCTTTCCTCCGTGAATACCGCTCTGCCGGTGATAGCTGTTGACATCAGGTTAACGGCACTGGAGGTCAGCTGGATACCAACAGCTTTCCTAATGGCAAGCTCTATGTTTGTTCTG
Source organism: Gammaproteobacteria bacterium (assembly GCA_003514305.1). GTDB lineage: Bacteria > Pseudomonadota > Gammaproteobacteria > Pseudomonadales > Pseudohongiellaceae > UBA9145. The sequence continues at coordinate 4,450 of DORE01000162.1, forward strand.
GTATTTGGTCGTTTGGCCGACATGTGGGGTCGGAAGAAGGTCTTCTTAATTGGTGCCGCCACGGTAATTGTGTCTTCCGTACTCGCTAGCATGGCTTCGAATGGTGTTGAGCTGTTGATCTCCCGCTTTCTGCAAGGATTTGGTGCAGCGATGCTTTACGCGACGCAAATGGCACTTATTTCCTCAGTATTCCCAAAGGATATCCGAGGGCAGGCGATAAGTTGGGTTATTTCGCTGATTTATGTAGGCCTAGCTGTGGGGCCATTCCTCGGCGGCATGCTGACGGAAATCTTTGGTTGGCGCTCAATTTTCTATTTGCAAGTGCCTCTCGCGCTCTTTGTGCTTTATGTGGGAATCTTTCGAATTAGAACCGAGTGGTCAGCAGACAATCCTGGGGACTTTGATTACATTGGCGCATTGTTCTATGTTTCGGCAATAGCCCTCCTGTGCCTGGGCGTCAGTACAATTCACTCATTGTTCGGAGTTGCGCTGATCGTTATGTCTGGAGTTTCCGGCTACCTTTTTTATCAATATGAAGTTAAAGAAGACTTCCCCCTCTGGGATCTGTCATTGTTTCGTGAAAACCGAAGTTTTACATTTTGTTGTGTTGCTTCACTGATCATGTATGGAGCGACCTTTATGAATGTGATGTTGATAAGCCTTTATCTTCAGTATCTAAAAGAGATGTCGCTTATTGCCGCGGCAATGATCATGATGATTCAGCCGACGGTCATGGCATTTTGCACTCCCATGGTTGGTCGAAAGTTCGATAATAATAAAGCAGGGCGATACGCTCAGATGGGCATGCTCGTCACAACAGTAGGTCTTATTTTTTTAGCACTGCAGGATGCGACATCCTCAATAGTGCATACCGCGGTAGCACTAGCCGTTACAGGCCTTGGCTTTAGTTTTTTCTCGACGCCAAACGTCACGCTTTTGATGAGCTCTGTAGAAGATAAAGATCTTGGCTTAGCGTCTTCCGCTATTTCCACTACTCGCATAATAGGCCAGCTCGCAAGTACAGTTATTGTGACATTAGTGTTTGTTATGCAGTTTGGAAGAGCTGATTTCTCGCCCGATAATGTATCGCTTTTATCATCGTCCATACAGACTGCTTTCTCTTTTGCAGCGTGCCTTTGTTTATCAGGATTTATTTTTATCTACACCTTTAATAAAAAGGGGTAGACCTATTTGGTCATGTGAAGATTTATGGAGCTCGCTGCTAACAAGATGCGATCGCTGATTACCGCCGAAGAGGCAAGTGATTATTCCGGGGAAATTGGTTATTTGCAGGCAACGGAAAGGGGAATATTTTTTACTAATTGTATTGATGGTGATCATAGCAGAATGGCAATTTGGCTTAAAACAGGCCGAGAAAAGCCAAAGCAGGTTACTCCTTCTCGCTTCAATGTTAGAACCAAAGTGCATGAGTATGGGGGCAAACCGTATATTGTAGTTAAAAACCGCATTTTTTTTGTGAATTGCGCCGATCAAGCTGTTTATGTCCTTTCTTTAGAAAAAGGAAACGTCGACGCATATCAAAACTCTGAAATCAGGGCGGTCACACTTCCAAATAGCGGTTTTCGGTACGCTGATTTTGCATATGACCAAAAGAGGGATCGCCTCATTTGTGTGAGGGAAGATCACAGGAGTCAGAATTCAATTGGATCCGCTGCTGAAAGGGTAATAAATTGCATAGTCTCTCTGCCGATTGGCAAGGCAGCAATGACAGCAGGAGAGATATTGTTTGCGAAATCAGATTTTGTTTCGTCTCCTACATTATCAGCCGACGCTAACACGCTCGCTTTCATATGGTGGGATCATCCGAACATGCCTTGGGACACTACAACCTTGGCAGTTGCTTCGTTAGCTGATGAAGGCCACTTTTCCAGTATGCAGTATCTGGAAGGTCGTTGCGCAGCCTCAATAGTACAGCCTCGGTTCGATAGTGATGGGCGGTTGTATTTTATCTCGGACTGGTCGGGGTGGTGGAATATTTATAGGTATGACGCAAGCTGCCTGCTCGAAAGCACGGAACCCACGAACGTCCTTCCTTTAAGTGCTGAAGTGTGTCCAGCTCAGTGGCAACTTGGCAAATACAATTATGATTTTTGGGGAGATGGATCAATAGCAGTTAGTATTTGTTCCGAAGGTCAGTGGTCAGTATTGCATGTTGATGTAGATGAGAAAAAAAGGCTTCCTGAAAAGGAACGTAGCTACGTGACAATGCTTGAAGGTTTTGGTCAAGTCGAATGTCTCTGTGTTTCAGGTGAAACCTTATTTTTTTGCGGAGCCACGTCGACTGAACTCCCAGGCATCTACTCAATCGCCTTACCAAGAGGAACTCAGGACAGCAGGGAATCGACTCCGGCACGTCTAGTTGGAGCTGCGAAGAGACTTGAGCTCACATCGATAAGTTGTCCATTAAACAAAGAATTTGAAACTGGTGAAAATGAAAAAGCGCATGCGTTTTTTTATCCGCCAAGTAACACTGGCCTGCGGGCTGATGACGGAGAAAGGCCGCCCCTTATCGTGAGTGTCCATGGTGGTCCCACCAGCGCGGCACGAGCTGTGTTGAATCTCAAAGTTCAGTTTTGGACTAGCCGTGGCTTCGCATTTCTTGATGTAAATCACCGTGGAAGTACAGGATGGGGAAAAGACTATCGTCATCGGCTGTATCAAAATTGGGGATTAGTCGATATCGAGGATATTGAGAATGGTGTTAGACATGTGATTCACGAGGGGCTAGTTGATCCGGGCCGGATAGCGATCCGAGGTGGCAGCGCTGGGGGCTATTCGGTTATGGCGTGCCTGGCAAATTCTGACTTATTTGCGTTAGGGGTCAGTTACTACGGAGTTAGTGATCTCGAAATGCTTGCGCGAGAGACCCATAAATTTGAGTCCCATTATCTTGATCAGTTGATTGGCCCAATACAAGAAATGAGGAGTCGATACATTGAGCGGTCGCCGATCCATAAAATTAGTAATATCTCCGTTCCTTTGCTTCTGCTTCAAGGCTTAGAGGATAAAGTCGTTCCGCCCTCGCAAGCGGAACTAATTTGTAACAAGTTGCAACAACAGGGAACTGAAGTAGCCTACATATCTTTCCCAGATGAAGGCCACGGATTTAGGAAAAGTGAAAACCAAGTGCGTTCCTTGGAGGCTGAATTGGAGTTTTATATGAAATACTTCTAATTTTCCATTAAAAACAGGCGTTTATAGTTAATCGTCTTAGGCCTCTGAATCATCTCGGCTACTTTGATCTTTGTATCAGTGATCAATACGTTGTCTATTGTTGTAAACATAATATATACATATCGCATCCGATCCTTGCGTATTTTGATAAAGAATGAGGTATTTAACTGGTCACAAGGGTACATACTGTGCTAGGTTGAGATCGTCCTTTTATGTGGACATTCAATTAATTGTCTATTTTCAACGTTGGGAGAGATTAGTATGTGGACTAAGCCAACTTATCAAAAAATCCGCTTAGGCTTTGAAGTAACAATGTACTTCAAGACAGTCTAAAGCACTCGGATTGTTTCGGAGCGAAGTTTATACTCATACTTTTGGATTATGAGTAATGGACTCCGACGAAAACGCCAGACTTTGTCTGGCGTTTTCGTTTGTGCCGAATAGCGCTATTCATCATTTATTTCAGAGTCAATTAATACTTAGATATTATGTTGGTTAAGGTTTTGGGTTCAGCAGCTGGCGGCGGATTTCCTCAATGGAATTGCAACTGCGAAAACTGTTTCGGAGTCCGTACTGGTAAAATTAAAGCCACACCGCGAACTCAATCTTCCATTGCCGTTAGTTCAGACGGGGTAAACTGGGTTCTCTTCAATACTTCCCCCGACCTCCTAGCTCAGCTAGCCGCCTTCCCGTCTTTACAGCCAGCTAGGGCTATAAGAGATACCGCGATTAAGGGTATCGTATTCATGGATAGTCAAATTGATCACACCACAGGGCTACTGATGCTCAGGGAGGGTTGTCCTCATGAAGTTTATTGCAGTGACATGGTTTTTGAAGACCTGACAACTGGGTTTCCACTGTTCAACATGCTTAAACATTGGGATGGTGGGATTAATCGGCATAAAATTCCGCTTTCTGGTGAGAGTTTTTCTGTGGGTGGGGTTGATGGGCTGAGTTTTACAGCTATACCTGTTACTGGAAAAGCACCACCCTACTCGCCTCATAGAAACGATGCGCATGTCGGAGACAATATTGGAATTAAAATAACAACAAATAGTACGGGCAAGTCAGTCTTCTATGCGCCTGGCCTGGGAGAAATAACCAATGAAACCCGCCAGCTAATGAGTGAATCAGATTGCCTTCTCGTGGATGGGACCTTCTGGGCAGAAAATGAAATGCAAAAGGTTGGGCTCGGGGATAAAAAGGCATCAGACATGGGCCATCTGCCTCAATCGGGTGAAGGTGGCATGCTAGAGGTTTTACGTCCCATGAAGAAACCTCGGAAGATCCTGATCCACATCAATAACACGAACCCGATTCTGAATGAGGAGTCCGAACAAAGGCTCGAAGTCATCGCCGAAGGTATCGAGGTAGCATATGATGGTATGGAAGTTAAACTCTAGGATTGTTTTCGCAATTAAGCGCTTTACCACTGCTGAGCACTTATATGTCGATGCATAAATTAAACATAGATACTGAAGAATTCAAAGTTAACCCCCAGTATCGTCTTCAATTCGAGGAGGCACAGGGCTGCTATGTTTTGCTGTTTCCTGAGGGGTTGATTAAACTCAGCGATAGTGCGGCAGCTATCCTCGAGCGTTGCCAGCAAGGGACAACCTTAGAAACATTGGTTCTAAGTTTAAAACAAGCTTTCCCTGGAGTTGATGGGCTTGAGGAAGACGTCCGCGCATTTTTGGAAGATGCAGGCCAACAGGACTGGATCCTCCCAGTCGGCACTTGAGATGGCTGAAGAAAATTACATTCCTATGTGGTTGCTTGCCGAGCTGACTTACGCTTGTCCTGTGCAATGCCCGTATTGTTCTAATCCGTTGCAAATTTCGGCTAGTCGAAAACAAGAGCTTTCGACGAAAGAATGGTTTGAAGTTCTACGGCAAGCCCGAAAACTAGGTGCGGTGCAGCTCGGATTTTCTGGTGGCGAGCCACTTCTACGCCGAGATTTGGTTGAATTACTGCAAGAAGCGAAAGATCTTGGGTTTTATACAAATTTAATCACTTCTGCGATCGGCCTGAATGCAAAGAAGATCTCCGAGTTCAAGGAAGCTGGCCTAGGTCATATTCAGATATCTTTTCAGGGAGCAGACGAAGCTACCAACAAGCGATTTGGTGGAACCGATAGTTTTGAACAAAAAATGTCCATGACACGGGAAGTCATTAGCCAGAAACTGCCGTTAGGACTCAATTTCGTTCTTCATCGCAACAACCTTCATCAAGTCACCAAGTTCCTAACCATGGCCAAGGAGCTTGGAGCTGAGTTCGTCGAGCTGGCAAACACACAGTATTACGGATGGGCAAAACATAACGAGGAACATCTTTTACCGAGCAAACTTCAGCTAGAGGATGCGGAGTCAGCTACGAATGATTTCAGGAGGCAGCATGCAGGCTCCATGGATATCTTCTTCGTGGCGCCTGATTACTATGACGACAGGCCAAAAAAGTGCAGTAACGGTTGGGCAACTACCATGATTAATGTTACCCCTGAAGGGGATGTTCTGCCATGCCATGCGGCTAAGATAATACCGGGAGTAGAGTTCCCAAATGTTCGAAATCAACCCCTTGAGGAAATCTGGCATTCGTCGGAGTTGTTTAACAAGTTTCGAGGCACAGATTGGATGGTGGAGCCGTGTCTGAGTTGTCCAGAAAAGGAACAGGACCTTGGAGGCTGCAGGTGTCAAGCACTAATGCTGACGGGAGATGCTGCCAATGCGGACCCCGTATGCAGTTTGTCGCCCCACCACGATAAGGTAACAGCTATCACTGAAAAAGCGCAGCGCCCATTCAATCCGGAAGAACCAGTGCCGTTGCTTTTTAGAAACATGAAAAATGCGAAGCAATTTCAAACGGACTAGGTAGGTGAGGAAAGAGATGCAGGCTTGGACGAAAGATGAGTTTGAGCGGAAGCTCCGCAACAAGGGGAAGTTTTATCATATACACCATCCGTTCCATGTAGCGATGAACAGTGGCCTAAGTACGCGCGAGCAAATTCAGGGTTGGGTTGCAAATCGATTTTATTATCAGGTGACTATACCGATCAAAGATGCCGCAATAATGGCTAATTGCCCCGATCGAGACATTCGACGTGAATGGGTCCAAAGGATACTGGATCATGACGGTATTGGCGATCAGGAGGGGGGCATTGAAGCGTGGCTAAGGCTTGGAGAGGCGGTTGGATTGACAAGGAATCAGATTGAATCGCAAGAATTAGTCCTTCCGGGTGTAAGATTCGCGTGCGATGCTTATTTAAATTTTGCTCGCAGCGCTTCATGGCAAGAAGCAGCATGTTCATCTCTCACCGAGTTGTTTGCCCCTGAAATCCACAAATCGCGTCTGAAGTCTTGGCCAAGTCACTATAGATGGATAGATGAGGAAGGCTACAAGTATTTTAGGAAAAGGCTGTCAGAGGCCCGGCGTGACGTTCAGCATGGCTTAGACATAACGCTCAAACATTTTAAATCTCGAGAACAGCAGGAACACGCGCTTGAACTTCTGCAATTCAAACTGAACGTTCTTTGGTCAATGCTCGACTCTATGCATCT
>DORE01000150.1 GCA_003514305.1 Gammaproteobacteria bacterium
CATAGAGCGAAGTGCGAGCGTGTACCCAAAACGTGCTTCGGTCATCCACGGTGACACCACTTATACTTGGGCCGAAACTTATGCCCGGTCCTGCCGCCTCGCATCGGCATTGAGCAAAATGGGTATCGGTGATGGGGATACGGTATCGTTTATGGGAGCGAACACCCCGGAAACCTTTGAAGCCCATTTTGGGATTCCCATGATCGGGGCAGTGCTTAATGCTCTTAATGTGAGGTTGGATGCCAAAGCAATCGCGTTCATTCTTGAACATGCGGAAACAAAGGTCCTGTTTACGGATCGTGAGTACAGCAATACCATCAAGACGGCTCTGGAGTTGTTGGCAGACAAACCGGTTGTGGTTGACATTGATGATCCTTACTTTTCAGGTGGTGAATTGCTTGGCACCATGACTTATGACGAAGTATTGGCGACTGGAGACCCCGATTATCGATGTTTTAAGATCAAAGACGAATGGCAAGCGATTTCACTGAATTACACTTCGGGCACGACTGGTGACCCCAAAGGGGTGGTGTATCACCATCGCGGGGCTTACCTGAACGCAGTGTCCATGGCAATGTGCTGGGATATGAGCGGGCATCCTGTCTACCTGTGGACACTGCCTATGTTCCATTGCAACGGCTGGTGTTTTCCCTGGACGCTCGCCGCCGTCTCCGGCACAAGTGTCTGTTTGCGGCATGTTCGGGACGACGCAATTTTTACTGCGATCAAGGCACATGGGGTAACGCATTTTTGTGGAGCGCCAGTCGTGCTAAATACCATGGTCAATGCCAGGGACGACCTCAAGCAAGGCATCACCCAACAGGTGGCAGCGATGACGGCAGGAGCAGCGCCACCTGCGGCAGTAATCGCCGGAATGGAAAACATGGGATTCAGTGTCTGTCATGTTTACGGGCTGACCGAGACGTACGGTCCATGTGTTGTTTGTTCGCCGCATGACGAGTGGAAGGCATTGAGTGTTGATGATCGGGCTGAATTATTGGCGCGTCAGGGAGTGCGAGCCCCGCTGCAGGATGAAATGATGGTCGCTGACCCAGAAACTTTGGAGCCGGTGCCAAAAGACGGACTAACGATGGGCGAAATTTTCATGCGCGGAAATCTGGTCATGAAGGGGTATCTCAAAAATCCTGTTACTACGGAAGCCTCTTTTGCCGGAGGATGGTTCCATTCTGGCGATCTCGCAGTTTGGCATCCGGATGGTTACGCCCAAATCAAGGATCGCTCCAAGGACATTATCATTTCCGGTGGCGAAAACATCTCTTCTCTGGAAGTTGAATCAATTTTGTTCAAACACCCAAAAATTCTTGAGGCCGCGGTCGTTGCCAGTACCAACGATAAGTGGGGTGAGGTGCCCTGTGCTTTTGTTGCGATAATGGAGGGAGAAGAGCTTTCGGTGGAGGAGCTTATAAGCTATTGTCGAACAGAGATGGCAGGATTCAAGATCCCCAAGAAAGTCGTTTTTGGACCGATCGACAAAACATCTACCGGCAAAGTTCAAAAGTATCTGCTTCGCGAACGTGCCGAAGCAGTTGAGTTGGTGCGTATTAAATAGGTTTCCAGATTGGACTCTCGTCAGGGATGCGAACGCTGGCTTCTCTAACCGTAATTTGAAAAAATTTGAGGATTAATTATGAGAATACATCTAGTAAGTTTGGGTTTTCTGCTGTTCGCCACTCTGGCGCTCAAGGTTAGCGCTCAGGACGCGCCCGAGACGATATTGGTAACCAGTTCAGCTTTTGATCATCATGGCATGGTTCCAGAGGTCAATTCTGCCTATGGCGACAATGTGTCTATTGATCTGAGCTGGGCTGAACTGCCGGAAGGCACGCAGCAGCTCGCTCTGATCTGTGATGATCCTGTTGTGGTTGAGATCGGTATGATGGAGCAGCCTTTCGTGCACTGGGTGATGTATAACATTCCAGCTTCTGCCTCTGGACTGCCGGCAGGATTACCGAGTGACGCGGCGCTCGATATGGATAGCCTTCATGGCGCTGTTAATGGCTTGAATGGCCTCAGGCGGCCCGGTTACTTTGGTCCACGCCCGCCCGCAAATGGTCAGCTCCATGCCTACCATTTCCGCGTGTATGCTCTAGACGAGGCTTTAAATCTCGACCCTGGCCTAGGTAAGGCGGAATTACTCGACGCAATGGATGGCCACGTACTGGCAACAGGGATGCTGATGGGGCACTACGAGCGCAAGGAATAGCTCGGCATGGCCACTGAAAAGTCCGACCTTCTGATGGAAGCCGGCCTTTACGATGCCGTCACGTCTCGGCACTTTGCACCCGCGAAAGGGTGCCTAGTGCAATAGGGCTAACTATAGCCTGTAATGGGCGGGCAACGGCAGCTTCAAACAGTCGGATGCCTCCATGTTCGGTGGAAAAGCATCTTTAGTAAACCTGCCTTGTTACACATTGCTGCGGTTAATCCGACTGACATCTTCTTTGATTGCTTCGGCCGTTACGGTGAGAACGAAGCAGTCCAGCTTGATTCGCAGAGCGATTGGTGTGATCAATTGCGAAATGGCGTGTTATCTTGGCATTTAGATTTATGTCAATAGCCTTGTTTTGATCTATATCGCAACCACTGCGCTAATTTCAAAAAAATCATCCAAAACAGTTTCTGCTTTTTGGCCGTGGGGCTGATAAAGTGAAAGTAGCTTTCGGCAGTAGCGTCTTTAGCCAGCTCGACGCATCAAGTGCGCGTGTTTCATTGCGCAGATCTGATTGGATAGCTTGCTTTCAATATTAGTGTGTGTTGAAAAAGTTATGAATTCTGGCAGAAACCCCAAGCCATCTTGTCTGCCAACATTATAAGGAATGCTATTATGAAACTGAAACTGCTAGCCTTGGCTATATTCAATTTTCTGATCCTGATATCAGTTACTATGTCACCGCTGAGCGCGCAGCCAAGGGTGATCGAAACGGTGACTCACCGATTCGTTGAAGCACAGAACGGGGTCTGGCTCGGCACTGGCAATGGTTCTGTTTACACTATGAGTAATGTCATGGTGTTGGTCGGCGCAAACGACACGCTTGTTGTTGACTCCCATGTGACGCCCATGGCGGCGCGCGCTCTACTTGATGCCCTGCCGGCGCTGACTGATAAACCTGTGCGTTATCTCGTCAACAGCCATTATCATTTTGACCATGCCCATGGTAATCAAACTTTTCCCGCGGGGGTCGAAATAATTGGTCACGAGTTTACGCGGCAAAAACTGAATGGTGAGTCGAGTAACGTGCTCGAAGAGAATACTTTTCGCAGTTTTTCAGACCCGGTCGCCTTAACTGTAAGTAATCTGAAGCGACTGGCTGTAGCCGAGACCAATCCAGATCGCCGTAATCAGTTGCAGGGCCGACTTAAAGTGCAGAGTGAGTACCTTGCAGCGATAGCGGAGGTTAAACCGACGCCACCAAATATTACCTTAACGGATAAGATGACGTTATTTCAGGCAGTCGAGGGCGGCACCAGAGAAATTCAGTTACTGCATTTTGGGCGTGCGCATACTGGCGGTGATGTTGTGATTTTCCTACCTCGGGAGAAGGTCGCTTTCACTGGGGACATGATGCTCCCAGGGCTGCCATATATGGGGGATGGGCATGTAGATGAATGGCCGGATGCTCTGGAAGGCCTGAAGAGCCTTGATTTTGATTATTGGCTTCCAGGTCACGGGCCTGTCATGGAGTCAAAGGAGCCAATTGGCAAGCTTCAATCCTACCTAAGAGACCTTTGGCTAAAGACTGGTCGTGTTTATCGAGAAGGAGTCAGCTGGGAACAAGCAGCTGGGCGAATCGATATGACAAATCATAGTGCTAATTTCCCACAAATAAGTGGAGCAGGGGTTGACCCCAGAGCAGTCAGAAGGATGTATCAACTGTTAGACCAGCAGAGGTAACGTTAGGAGCTTGCTGCCTCTGCAATCGCAGATGGATAAACGGAGAAGAAGTAGCATGGCGGAAAGACGCGCACGACCAATTTTTTTGAAGCCGGGCCACAATGCAGGTGACCTAGTTGAGTCATCTCAGTGGAAGATATTGGTTGAGAAGCGCGGGCTGGTTGAAGTCGAGGCGCACCTACCTGAACACTTGCTAAACCCGCGCAATCAGTTGTTCGGGGGGTTTACCGGCACATATGTCGATATGATTTCTATTTTTACCTGCCGAACTCTGTTTGATGACAAAAAGGCATTCAAGTGGTCTGCCACCGTGAATATGCGCATTGACTATTTCGCGCCGGTATTGGGCCCAACCTTCAAACTGCGCGGCGAGCTTATAAATGATGGTCGCACGACGTGTCTGGTCGCGACTCATTTCCTGGACCTCAGCGGCAACAAGCTGGTGTACGCGATAACAACCTTGCGAAAAAGCGGGTAAGTCTGGACTGGCCGCGAAAACAAAAACTTCCCCAAGCACGGCCGTTTTCGGTCAAGCTAAGCTCAGCCTTACATTGAGTAGCCTTTCTCGTCATGATCGCTGATATCGAGACCCTGTTGCTCCTCCTCGTCATCGACTCGCAGTCCGCCTGTGGCCACGCTTATGAGTTTGAGCAATCCAAAGGTCATTATTGCCGTATACACGCCGGTGGCGACAACCCCGGTGATTTGTACGGCGACCTGTGAGCCGATGGTTACTCCTTCGGCCAAGCCGCTGCCGGAAAAGACTCCCAGGTCTCCCGACACCAGAATGCCAGCAAGGAAGGTACCCACGATCCCGCCAACACCGTGTACAGGAAAAACATCCAAGGAATCATCGATCTTCAAGCCCTGTTTGAGATACGACGTGGCGTGGTAGCAGATAACGCCTCCGCTCAAGCCCACAAGCATTGCTCCGGCAGGACCGACACTGCCTGACGCAGGTGTAATAGTGGCCAGGCCGGCAACCATGCCTGTTATCGCTCCTAGCCCGCTGGGTTTACCATACTTAAGCCATTCAATGATTATCCAAGTCATGGCTCCGACAGACGCCGAGATATGGGTCACCAACAAGGCCATTCCTGCAGCGCCGTCTGCTGCGAGTGCGGAGCCAGCGTTAAATCCGAACCACCCAACCCAAAGCATGGCGGCTCCGGTGAAGCTCATTGTCAGGTTGTGAGGCAGAACCGCAGCTGAAAGAAAGTCCTTTCGCGGACCAAGCATTATGGCGGTCACCAAGGCTGCGACGCCGGCAGTGACATGAACCACTGTACCGCCGGCAAAATCGATCAAGCCCATTTGTCCAAGCCATCCTCCTCCCCATACCCAATTGGCCACGGGAAAGTAGACGATCAAAGTCCAGAGTGTGCAAAACAACAGCATGGCAGAAAATTTGATGCGCTCAACAAAAGCACCAACAATCAGAGCGGGAGTGATGATCGCAAAGGTCATCTGAAATGCTGCGAAGACCGTTTCGGGGATATCGCCGGACACAGAGTTTATTTCGATGCCGGCAAACAGAACGCGGCTGAGGCCGCCCCAATACGGGGACTCTGACGGTCCAAAGGCGATGCTGTAGCCGACCAGAAGCCATAGAATAGAGATCACCACTGCAATAGAAAAGCACTGCATGAGAACGGACAGAACGTTCTTAGTTCGTACTAAGCCTCCATAGAACAGTGAAAGGCCTGGCAGGGTCATGAAGAGAACCAACGCGGTAGAGGTCAAGATCCAGGCTGTGTTGGCGCCATTGATTTCACCTTGAGCTAGAGCAAAGGAAGGGAGCAACATGGCACCTAGCGCTCCGAAGCAGCGGTAGGCGGTTTTACTTGTTTTCATAATTAGTCTCATTATTTAGAGGGCATCATTGCCCGTCTCTCCCGTCCGAATACGAATGACCTGCTCGAGATCAGCAACAAATATTTTACCGTCCCCAATTTTGCCTGTGCCCGCTGCTTTACAGATAGCATCGACGACCTGTTCAGCCAGCTCGTTGGCAACGGCTATCTCAAGTTTGGCCTTGGGTAAAAAGTCGATTACGTATTCTGCTCCTCGGTAAAGCTCCGTATGCCCTTTTTGGCGACCAAAGCCTTTAACCTCAGTCATAGTCATACCACTGATACCTAAAGCAGAGAGCGCTTCACGCACGTCGTCGGCCTTGAAGGGTTTAATAATTGCGGTGACCAGTTTCATTGTATTCTCCTGAATGTTACTGCTTAGAAGTTCAGCGACCGTGCTTCGAGCTCTTTTTTGGTGCAAAAGGTGTGTCGCATTAGCCTTAGTGCGGACTCCGCCCTCGAACAGCACTCATTACCAAAACTTTATCATGCCCTATAGCAAAGACCTACTGCGGCTTCCTGAATTGCTGCTCTTAATTGTTGTTATTGGCGATTATTGAAAGTTGTTAGGCTATGCTGATATACGAAATGCAATGTTGTGTCGCGTAAGCGAGCGATTGTGAGAGTTTTGCTGATTCTCGGCAATAGATATTGTGCGGTATGGCAGGCCCGCGGCGTGGACGGGAATAGATGGTTTTTTTATAAATGATGGGCTGGTTAACAAGACGCTTTGTGATCCCTTCGCTTGCTTCTTGCTCAGGGATATTTATTTACTATGTTTTTCTGACTTAGCCTGGTCTTCATCTCTTAGAAGATAGTCCAGCGACTCCCGTTTGCGGCTCCACTGAGAGGCGAGCAAAGAGCCACTGATATTGTGCCACACGCTGAATAGCGCGCCCGGCAGCGCTGCCGTTGGTGAGAAGAAATCAAGAGCAAGTGCGACGCCTAAGCCAGAGTTCTGCATACCAACTTCAATGGCTATGGTGTGGCTTTGCCGAATGTCAAAACCCAGTAAGCGACTCAAATAGAAACCTCCACACATGCCTCCAAGATTATGAAGGACTACGGCAACCAATGTCAGAGCGCCAACTTCCAATAAACCGTCACTATTCAGAGCAACCACGATTGCAATGATGCCAAGAATGATCAAAATGGAAAGTGATGGTAACGCGGGGGCCAGGGGCCGAATTAGGTTGGGGAATAGGTGATTAAGCAGCGCACCCGCCAGCACTGGGAACAAGACAATTTGTATGATGCTGAAAAGCATTCCCACAGTGTCGACATTGACCGTAGTGGAAAGGTAGAGACCGCATAACAAGGGAGTGACAACGACCCCAACAAGTGTAGAGCAAACTGTCATGCTGATCGATAGTGCCAAATCAGCGCGCGCTAGATAGCTGATCACATTGGACGCTGTGCCGCCTGCACAGCAGCCTACTAGAACTAATCCAGCTGTTAGCTGATTGGAAAGCCCGAACATTTTTGCCAGTACAACAGCGAGGAGTGGCATCAGGATGAATTGCATTAACACGCCAACGACAATGGGTCGAGGGTCCCGGATGATGCGCTGAAAATCAGAAGTTTTTAGGGTTAGACCCATGGTGAACATCACTATAGTGAGCAGTGGAATAATCCAGTATGCGAGAGACGAGAAGAACTCGTTAAAATAGAAAGCTACGCCGGAAAGCAAGATGGCCCACAGCGGGAATAGCGCATTGAATCGTTTCATGTGTCCGAAGTCGTCGTTTGGCGATTTTCGTTATCGGTAAAAGTCGGGCAAGAAAGCATAAAGTAATGGTGCGCCGCGGTTAAGTTTTGCTTCATTGTGTACACAGGAGTTCGTCTACAGTCAGGCTGTTCCCAAAGCCCCTCAATGTCCACAGGCGGTTTCCGTAACTATTACTCTAATTGCTGAGCGGGCCGAACTTTAACCAAAACGCTCTTGAATCCAGGTGTTTTGCTGCGTGGGTCAGTGTCCTGAGGAATCAGCACATTGGCCTCCGGAAAGTAAGTCATTATTGAGCCCTGCCTGATATCGTATCGGACTATCCGAAGTCGAGTCATGACACCGATTTCGTTGTGCAAGTCGACCAGGGTGCCGTCTTCAAAGCCTAATCGCCCCAGATCGTCAGGATGCATAAAAAGTGCTCGTCGGTCGGGCTGACGACGATAGCTGTCTTCGTCGCTGTAGATGATGGTGTTAAACTGCCCTTCACTCCTGACACTGGTCAGGATGAATTCCGAACTTTTAGCTCCAACATCCGCGCGTTTGTGCCAGTTTGTCGCTTTGGGAATGCTAAACTTAGCTTTTTTTGACTCAGTTCGAAACCTAGGTTTTCCAAGGTGCCGACCCTTGATGTGAAACTCTGATTTGCTTTCATCGATATTTTTCAGACCTTCGAGGCCGGGTACCACTTTCGCGATGACCTGGCGAATATTTCGATGCTTTTTAAACTCAGAAAAATCCAG
>DORE01000086.1:0-9303 GCA_003514305.1 Gammaproteobacteria bacterium
TATTTTCGCCCATGGATTCCGCTCCGCTCACTTAATTTCCTGTGTTTTCTGAAACGCTGGCCGCGACATCAAGGCCTCCAAATAGCGCGCAGTATTCGGCTTGTAACGCTCGGATAAACCCAGACGCTTTCCAAAATGCAGCGCGTAGCCGACTGCGATGTCAGCAATAGTAAATCGGTTTCCCACCAGAAACTCTCTGTGCTGAAGGGCTGCCTCTAGACCGCGAATGCGTGAGTGAAACCAGATTGTATAGTCCTCCACAACTTGCGAACTCTTTCGTTCTTCTGGTTCAAGTCGGGTATATCTCAGGATCAGCGCTAGGGGGAAGGTAAAGGTTGCATCGCTTCGATAAAGCCAATTCAGATAGTCACCATAATCAGCCTCATCTTTATGAACGGCAAGAGTGGTAGGGCCGTACTGCTCAACCAGATACTGACAAATCCCGGTCGACTCAGTCATTATCAGACTGCCATCAGTGAATGTAGGCACTGTTCCGAGAGGGTTGATATCAAGGTAGCCTTCACGTTCAAAGCGAGGCGGAAATGGCATCACTTCCAGATCGTAATGAAGGCCCATCTCTTCAAGGCACCATAGCGGACGCAATGATCTGGAATTAAAGCAGTGAAAAAGTTTCATTAATCTCTCCACGTAAGATTTTACCCAACTCGGCTGGATTTAGCCCTGTTCTAATGCTGCAACGCCGGAGTGCGCTCTCACTGCAAAAAGTACTAACGACATACAATGAGATATACCGTCGAATTGCCCGCTGGCTTGACACACTATCGCTTAGGGATGTTCAAACAATCCAGGCGAGCCCGGTGACTGACGCTAAACTAGTCAGGCCAACAATGAGGCAAGTACACACCGCTGGCCCTCAAAAGGGCGACGCCCGTGCATCACCAAAAAATTATCGATAAGCGCTATGTCTCCTGTCGCCCAATGCAAATCGAACGCCAGCTCTTCACTGATCGCGCAGACGGACTTCATGTCCTCATCAGAAAGCGCACGCCCGTCACCATAGCAAACCGACTTATTCGCCTGATTGCGAGCATCCTGCCAACCCTTGAATGCAGCGATCAACTGATTGAAGAAAACTCGCCGTCCATCTGGCAGTCGCCTGATCGCTGGCAAAGTTGGCGTTGTCGCTTTCAAGCTGTCATCTACTAACCATTCAAACTCATATCTCAGTCCAGCTAATCGAGCAGCTGCTTCTTCTTTTGTGTCCACCGACAGGGTGCTGCGCCACGAGCGCCCCTGACCGGAGGCCAAATCTGCGCTGGCAGGCATCACGTTGGTGTAGCGTAAACCTAGCTCATCACAGCGTTTCACAAACTCTGGCACCCGTCTTACCGCTTCAAATAACAGCGCGTCCGAACGACACAGCGGAGTTGCACCGCCTTTCGTGGGCGCCTGCTCGCAATAAAATACCAACTTGCTCGGGAAAATAGGCGTTTGTGCCATCTCGTGATGGAAATAGATCTCAACTTCTGGAGGCGCTTCGTTTGCGGTAAATACCCGATCCGTTCGGTTATGGCGCACCGCATTTGATAACGACTCCGCGTAACTGAAATTTTCCTGACCAAGGCTGCGCAACACTAGATCGAAATCTTGATACGAATGAACTGGCAGGCCTCGAAACAGAAGCGCACCGCTTTCTGAAAGCTGCTCAAGGATTGTCAGTCGATGGGCTCGAAACCAGTCGGCGACAACCTCAATGCCTTTTTCAAGCTTTTCTTCGGCCCGAAAGATAGCAGGAAATCGCGATTCAAGTTCAATTTGCCCTGAGAGCTGCACTTCCTGAACGCCTGGGGTAATCATATTAATCATAGATAGGATAAAAGGTATTGAAAGCTGCTTCGCAGAACACAGCAGGATCATTAAAACGTCGGTTGCAATTGAGATCTGAAATTGCCGACATTTCCTCATCGGCCAGTTCAAAGTCAAAAAGCGCTAGATTCTCCCGCAAACGCTCCTTACGGGCCGTCTTAGGAATAATGGCTGTGCCACGCTGAATACCCCAGCGAAGGACGACTTGAGCAGGCGTTCTTCCGGTTCTTAAAGCTGCCCGCCTAACTGCCTCAGACTCCAAAACTGATTCGCTCGCTTCAGCCATATCCAGCGGCACATAGGACAAAGCACCAAGGGGGGAGAATGCAGTCACTGTCATGTTATAGGACTTAGCCAGACGAATGAGTTTTTCCTGAGTAAGGAAGGGATGCGATTCTATTTGTAAAACCTCCGGTTGGAGTTTGGCATAAGCCATCAGGTCATGCAGTAATGCGGAGCCGTAATTACACACTCCGATGTGCTTCACCAGCCCAGCCTGTTTGAGCTCTTCCATAGCCGCCCAAGTTTCATGCAAAGGCACTGGATCGATTTGCATCCGAGGTTCCGCCATATCGGGATCAAAATACCACTCCGGCGGATATCGGTGGTCGAAAGCGACAAACTCAAGCGAAATAGGAAAATGGATCAGATATAAGTCCAGGTAGTCCAAACCCAAATCGCTGAGCGTTTTCTCACACGCCGGCCGCACATGATTCTGCCGATGGTACGTGTTCCAGAGTTTTGACGTTACCCACAGATCTTCGCGCTGGCAGCAATCGGCCTCGATAGCATTCCTGATCCCATCTCCGGTCTCTCGCTCGTTACCATAATCTGCAGCGCTGTCTAAATGGCGGTAACCAGCAGAAATGGCAGCATGAACTAAATCTGCAGTCTCGTTGCGATCTATTTTCCACAGTCCTAATCCGACCGCCGGGTACTCGTCTTCTCCAATCAAAAAATCTGAGGGCATATCCTTTTCCTTCTGTCTTATACTCATGAGGCGGGCGGACAGCCTACCAGCTTAACACGTCATTGAGACCATGCTCAGCGGCGAAGTCTTTAACTAAAATTACCCGACCCGTCGCCGCAGATTCCTGAGCAGCAGTGGCGGCCAGAATCGCCCACAGACCCTGCTCACAGCTAGCACTGTCGTGTGGTTTGTTTTCAAACTGATCAACGAAAGCTTCATGCTCAAAAAAGGTCGCTCCGTGATGGCCACTTGTCTCTATCGAGGCCGGATAAGTTACCTCTGTCCCCTCATAGGCAGAATGCCCTTCCACTTCTACCATGACGTTGGCTCGCGAGCGGATGCCTGAAGAAAAACTAGAATGCTCTGCGGCCAGCAACCTACCTTGCTCGCCCGTCACGATGAGCTCTTCATAAAGTTCCTGGCTAAACATGTTGAGCGTAAAACTTGCGCGGATACCGCCTGCAAACTGCATGACAACAAAGGCATGATCATGAATATCAGACTCTTTACCTTCGTAGCTGAACCCAATAAAATTCACTGCCTGACCGCTGAGAGCATAAACACTTTCAATCCGGGATCCTGCCATAAGGTTTATCAGATCAAAATAATGGCAACACTTCTCCACCAGAGTTCCACCGGAAAACTCATTAAATTTATTCCATTGCCGCACTTTGGTCAGGAAAGGAGGTCTGTATTCGCTCATAGCAATCGTTTTAATAGCGCCAAGACTCTTTTTTTTCCTTATTTCATGAAAAGCATCCACGTACTGAGATTTAAATCGGTATTGCATGCCCAGTTGGATAAAAGTTGGGTACTCTTCCGCCATCTGTACCATGGCTTTAGCGTCATCAAGTCTGGTGGCCATAGGCTTTTCGATAAACAGCGGCTTTGTGGTGTGTTTGACCTTCTGCAAAACCTCGAAGTGGCTAAAATTCGGCGTACAGATAAAAATAGCGTCGATGGCGGGATCATCAGCCGCTGATTTTAAATCCGTATAAACGACCAATTTTTGCGGTGAGTAAGTGGCAAAATCTCTGACCGCCTCACTAATGCTGACTGGCTCCGTATCATAAATTCCATGGACACG
Source organism: Gammaproteobacteria bacterium (assembly GCA_003514305.1). Lineage (GTDB taxonomy): Bacteria > Pseudomonadota > Gammaproteobacteria > Pseudomonadales > Pseudohongiellaceae > UBA9145. The sequence goes on from DORE01000086.1 coordinate 3,885, forward strand.
AGCTCTGCCAAGCAGTGTCGCCACGCGCATGTGTTCACGCCCGATCATACCGCATCCGACGATAAGCAGATTGCAAACGGATTCCCCAGTAGCGGTAAAATCTACAACTCTAGCGGAGCGCTGTGATGAAATTTCGTCGTAAAAATTCATAGCTAGTCAAAATACTTTACGCTCGTCGTCGATAAGCGAAGTCTGGTTAAACGCAAATCGAGCCCAGATGGCCAAGTTAATCAGAACCAATAGCCCCAAAAGGGGCATTAACCATTCACTCACTCCGCCAACCAGTCCCAGAGGCGAAAAAAGTAGATAAAGCCCTACAACACAGGATATCAATGTACAGGCGCAAGGGATTGCGTAACTCCAGGGGGTCAGATTGACTAGCTCGGAGGACCTAAAGGTCCATTCCTGAGCAGTCGGTATCAGCACCCCTAGCGCCAGCATGATCAAAATTTCCGTAGCGAACAGGATAGCGTAAAGATGCAGAAAGTGGATGTTGATTACCTCGGCAAAGACGAACTGCAGCAGGCCGTAGGCGATCACGTGAAATACGATCACTACCTTCGCGCCCACTGCTGGAACCCTCCGGGCAAACAGTCCCACAATTACAATTACAATCACTGGAATGTTATAAAACCCGGTAAAGATACGAATAATTTGCCACAAGCCTTCGGGGGCATACTGCAAGAGCGGTGCAGCAATAAACGAGAACGAAGCAATACACACGCTCGCACGTTTAGCGACCGCAATCATCTCGCCGTCGCTGAGCGAATCACCTTTAAGTGGCGCATAAATGTCCAGACAGAAAAGCGTCGCAGCACTATTAAGCAGCGAGTTGAAAGAACTGAAGACAGCACCCAGTAAAACTGCGAGGAAAAATCCTGTGGCATAAACAGGCAACACGTCCCTGATCAGTTGCGGGTAGGCCAAATCGATGGATTCCAGGCTGTCGCCATAAAGATGGAAGGCAATAACGCCAGGAATCATCATCATGAAGGGGACAAGTACTTTAAAAAAGCCCGAGAACAACACGCCTTTCTGACCTTCAGCCAGATTTCTTGCCCCAAGTGTTCTCTGAATCACATATTGATTGGTGCACCAATAGAATAGGTTCGCAAAAATCATCCCGGTAAAAAGCGTCGGGAAAGGCGTCGGATCGCCTGCCGAGCCAATAGCGTTGAGTTTATGGGTATCAGTAGTAACCACGATCTCCAGACCCTGAATAACGCTTCCATCGCCCAACCTAGCAAACCCCAAAAGCGGAACGGCTATGCCAACAATTAATAGTCCCAAGCCATTTAGCGTATCCGACACGGCTACGGCCCTGAGTCCACCAAACACCGCATAAAGGGCTCCGATACAGCCAATCACTGCGATAGTTATTGCTAGTCCGGTACTGTAATTCACTGACAGCAAACCCGACACGTCAAACAATTGCAGCACGGCAATCGACCCGGAATAAAGCACGCCTGGAATCGTGACTAATCCGTAGCCCACCATAAACAAAACGACAGTCATACGCCGCAAGCTATCGTCATACCGATCGCACAAAAATTCCGGCAAGGTGGTAAATGCACCAGCAAGATAACGGGGCAAAAACACGAAGGCCATGCACACGGTGGCAATCGCAGCGGTGACTTCCCAGGCCATACTGCTGAGATTAAAGCCATAGGCGGAGCCGTTAAGACCAATCAATTGTTCTGCTGAAAGATTGGTGAGCAGCAATGATCCCGCAATGAATACCGCACTCAGCCCCCGACCCGCCAAAAAATACCCTTCTTTGGTGCTGACCTCTCCTTTTGCTTTCAAGTATGAAATAAAGGCGACCAACGTCATGAAGAAAATACAACTCAGCAGAGTCAGGCTTAAGTCAGAGTGATTCAATTCAATAGTCCATCGTCCAGCACGAAGTTATAATCCTTATCGCCCAAACTCTAGTCTAACGCAAAGCGCGATACCCTGGGGATGCGATATCTCTGTGTTAGCATACCGAAACCTTTTTAAACTCGGGAAGCATAATGGAAATTAAAACCCGCTCAAATCAAACCTTGTCTGCCTTGCCATTCTTGCTTATACCCGCATTACTCTTTACCAGTCCAATTGCGGCACAGCCTCTAATGGATCAGGTTGAGCATAATTACGTCGACAACGACGGAGTCTCGATTCATTACGCCAAGATGGGTAGTGGCCCTTTGATAGTATTTATCCACGGATTTCCGGACTTCTGGTATTCCTGGCGTCATCAGATGATCGGACTGGCAGATGAGTACGCTGTGGCAGCGTTAGACACCAGAGGCTACAATTTAAGTGGCAAGCCTGAAGGTGAAGCGAATTACGACATGGCTCTGCTGACTTCAGATGTAGCCGCGGTAATCGCCGCGGAGAACGAAAAAAGCGCCATTATTGTAGGCCATGACTGGGGTGGCGGAATTGCTTGGAGTTTCGCCGCTGCTTATCCGCAAATGACGGACAGACTGATTATTATGAATCTGCCTCACATAAAAGGGCTGCAGCGAGAGCTATCGACCATGGGGCAACAGCACAGTAATTCTCAGTACGCGCGCAATTTCCAGCAGCCAGACTCACATGAGAACGTCAGTCCTGCTGGCCTTGCAATCTGGCTTTCTCGAGGCGATGAAGCACTGCGCAAAATCTATCTAGCGGCATTTGAAAACTCGAGCACCGATTCCATGATGAACTACTACCGCCGCAACTATCCCCGCGAACCCTATACAGAAGGCCCCTGGTCGGAACTACCTCGAATTCAGGCGCCCGTACTTCAGTTTCATGGTCTTGATGATACGGCGCTGCTAGCGCCCGCTCTCAATAACACCTGGGAAGAACTGGACCAGGACTGGACTCTGGTGACTATTCCAGGCGTGGGGCACTGGCCTCATCATGAAAAACCGGACATGGTGACTAACATGATGCGGGCTTGGCTGAACTTACATAATTGAAAAATCAGTTGGTCGATATTCCGTTTCCTTAGGGATGAAATGTGCTACTTCCGTCGCGCATTGCACCTCCTAATAGGAGCTCTACCCAAATTACTGGCATCAATGGGAGGGGACTTTGCTGGTCATTACGATCCTTGCCTCTTCATTCGATTACAAAGAGGCGCTCCATCCTTATCTGCGTGAAGGCAGAGAATCCGCCAACTGTTCGAGCGTGACAGCGCAGTCCGCCTTGACCTTCAGACTAAATAACTCGTCCGCACGAGTGATTCCCTCATTAACGCACAGTATAGGCATTGCATGATCATGGGCAAATTTGCAGTATCGGTAACTGGAATACACCATCAGGGAAGATCCCACTACCAACAAAGCATCACACTTACTTAGCTGATCGAAGACCCGGCTGATGATTTTTTTCTCTACCAGTCCGCCGTAGAACACAACATTTGGTTTTATCAAGCCAGAGCAATAGGTGCAGCTTGGCAATCGCATCTCTTTCAACGCAGCGCCTTCAATTTCTGCGTCACCATCGGGCCGCTGTGTGACCCTCAGATTATCAAGGTAGCTGTTGTGGGCCTCCAGCCATTTCTGGACATCCTCACGCGAACCAATTTCCCCGCAGTCCATACAAACCACCTGGTCTAGACGTCCGTGCAAATCGATCACCTCTTGCTGGCCAGCCTTCTGGTGAAGACGATCAATGTTCTGAGTCACGAGGAACTGAACATACTCAAGCTCTTCCAGGTGACGCAGTGCGAAGTGAGCCAGATTGGGCCGAGCGCTCGCTACATTGGGCCATCCTTTGTAACTGCGCGCCCAGTATCTTTTCCGCACAGTAGCATCATGCATAAATTCACGATGCTGAATCGGTTGACTGGAAGTCCATGTCCCAGCTCCATCGCGATAGGTAGGTATGCCAGATTTCTGGCTGATACCAGCTCCGGTCATCACCATTAGCCGAGGGTGATCAAGAACAAAATTCCTGAGCTGCTGCACACTGGCATCTAGCGCCATACCTATTCTCCTAACACGCTGTAAGGAGCGCCAAAAATTGCGTTAAGAGGTCAGTACTCCTCGCGCTGTGATAATCGATAGCTTCTCACTAAGCAAAAGCGGGCTGGCCATACCAGTCAACACGTGCATCAAGCTTACTACTGTATGACAGTGCCAGGAAGCACTTCAAATCCTGCATTAAAGCTCACCAAAACAGAAGCGAGCTGACTGAGCACTGAAGTATCGCCTTCGACAAAACCATTCCCGCTCTGCAACTGCTCGATAAGTGTTGCTCGCCCCATAATAACCGTTTCTAGATCTGCTCGATTCATTGTAATTGTGGCATCGGGCGCTGAAGCCTGGTAGCCCTGAATATTACTCAACGTGCCACCACTGAGCTCAATAACAAACTGCTGCTCATTGTCTGGAGTTATGAAGTTGAGAACAAATTCCATTCCATCAGCTCGCTCTGAATCAACCCGCGTTGCCATTGCATCCCACCACTGGCCGGTCGTCATCGCTCGAGCCAGACTAGGGCTAGTCCCTCTGGAGGCAGGCATACTGTCAACACCATTTCTCAGTTCTTGGGCCGATGCCAAAAAGACATTTCGCATGCTGGCACTCTCATATTGATAACCCAATTGCTCAAAAACATCAGCGAGCAAGTCCTTAGCGATGGCATTCTCAGGCTCCGCGTAGACCAGTTTGTTGAGAATTTCCATCGCCAAACGATAGTCTCCTGCCTCAAACAGCTCGCGAGACTTGGCTTCTATTGCTGTGGATCCCCCCATCATCTCTACAAAGAGTGGCGCCGAATCAGAGGGGGAGAGCGGTGCTAAGGTCGCCGGATTACCGTCCCAATACCCCAGATAGCGATTGAGCACAGCGCGGGAATTATGAAATTCCGAACCATGGTATTGCCGCACAGACCAGTTCTGCTGAAGACTATCAGGCACTCTGTACTCGTTGTGAATCTCGTTGATGGTCACTCCTTGGTTTGCCAGATTGAGTACCTGATTGTTCAGATTAGCATAAGCGTCTCGCTGAGCTCGCATGATCTCCTGAATACGATCGTTGCCCCAGCGCGGCCAATTATGAGAAGACACCATAACCTCAGCTTGTTGTCCATAACGGTAGAGCGCTTCGTTTATCTCTTTCGACCATGCCAGTGCGTCGCGGACCAGCGCACCGCGAAGCGTATAAATGTTGTGAACCGTCGCAGTAATGTTTTCTGCCGCCCAGAAAACTTTCTGGTCAGGAAACCATGTATTCATCTCTGCAGGCGCTTCAGTGCCTGGTGTGTTCTGAAACACCAAGGTCACCCCGTCAATGACATGCGTTTCATAATCTTCTTTAATCACCAAACTTGGTGCAATCAAACCGGTAGTGCCTGCTGAAAGCCCTTTACCAATCGCCGAGTCAACCTGCCCAAAGGGGCTGGAAGGAATAAACCGCCCGTACTGCAGCGACGCCCG
>DORE01000086.1:9680-9904 GCA_003514305.1 Gammaproteobacteria bacterium
GGAGCAATGACCTGAACTGAACCTGCAGCGACCTCCGCTTCACTGATAATTCCCAGCACGCCCCCAAAATGATCAATATGAGAGTGGGAATAGATGACTGCATTTATAGGATAGTCACCAAGATACTCACTAACTAGAGCGAAGGCCGCCGCCGCGGTTTCACTAGTCAGCAATGTGTCAAATACAATCCACCCAGTTTTTCCCTTCACTAAAGTCATATTGGC
>DORE01000228.1 GCA_003514305.1 Gammaproteobacteria bacterium
CAATGCAAGCGTGACGCGTAAGCAGCAGAATGCTCGTCGTCGTTTCATTTTCGTTCTGTTTCTCCTTATGCCTCTGTTTGGGGCTACCGGCTTGCTTGGCTATAAGCAATTTGAGATGCAGGCTGCGTTGACGTCGCTCCGATCAGCAGAGGAGAAAACGGATGACTTGAATCTCGTCCTCCGGCGACAGGCGGAGGAAATGCAACGTTTACGTGAGCAGGTTGCGACCTTGTCGATTCTGAAAGATCGCAATGAATCTGAATCTGTTGCGCTGCAGGTCAGAATAGATTCCGATCTAGAGCAGCTGGATCGAAGGGTGGCTGAACTGTCCGAAGCAAGCATAGAGTCCGCTGCGCCGCAAAATTCTCGCTGGAAAATACTGGAAGCGAACTATATTGCCAGGCTGGCCGCTCAGAAACTCGAGTTTGAGCGGGACATTCTGTCTGCTACGGCTTTACTGCAGAGAAGTGATCGAGCGCTCTCGGAATCCGGCAGCACCAGTGTGCTAAATGCTAGGCAGCAGCTCGCGAAAGATATTGAAGTATTGCGTTCGACTTCTGTCTTCGATCAAGAGGAGGTGATTTTCCGATTGCAGTCACTTAGTGAGCGGGTTGAAAGCATCAGTTTGATTGGGTCTCTGCGCGAAAAACTGCACAGCGAGCAAACCGGGCTCTCGGTTGAAGCGGATAATATTGTTCGTGATACGTCCGGTATGCTCGACACCACCCTAGAATTTTTGGGAACTGTTTTTGTCTGGAGGAAATGGGAAGATCCGCCTGAGACAATATTGTTTTCTGGTCAAGATGGCGTGATCAGGCAAAGCTTTCGTTTGATGCTCGAACAGAGCAAGTTTGCTGTAACGAACCGGAGTAATACACTTTATCAGCATCATATGCAGAATGCGTTGAAATGGTTTCGGACATACATTGTTATAGAAGCCGGGTCTGGTGCAGCTGCTTATCGTGAGCTCGAAGAATTAGCTGCTTTGAATATTGATCCAGAATTGCCGAGTTTCTCAGCATTTCTCAGTGATCTAGAGCAACTCGCTGCATCGGTGCGCTAAATGATTCGCTTGTTCATCTTCGGTCTGCTGGCAATAGTTGTATCGCTTTGGTTTACCCTGTCCTTAGGTTTTCCAAGTGACCCCGGGTATCTTCTGATCGCTTTCGGCGAATACACTTTTGAAACCAGCCTGTTCGCTCTGTTGGTCCTAACCCTCTTCGCGTATCTCTGCATTCGTTTTCTGCTGTTAATTTTGGGGTGGATTAATCCGATGCGACTTATAGCCGTCGGGAAAGAAATATCTCAGCGCAAACGTACCAGAAGCACCACTCTTGAAGGTTTACTCTATTTTGCTCGAGGTAACTGGAAATCGAGTCTCAAACTATTACAGAAAAGTATAAAGGATGAAGATGTCAGTGTAGTCAACTATCTCGCAGCCGGATATGCCGCTTTCGAGCTTGGAGAAAAAGACAAATGGAAACAATGGCTTGATCTGGCAGAAGAGGCATTCCCAGTCTCGAAGTCGACAATAGTTTCTCTACGAGCGCAGCTTCTTTATCGCTCGGAACAGTTTGAACAGTGTCTTGCTGTTCTTGAGCAAGCAAAGGAAACCTCTCTTAACGATCAAACATTAATGAACCTGCTTAAGGACGTATATTTTAAGTTGGAGGAGTGGGAGGAGCTTGAATCTTTACTACCGATGTTGGAGAAGAACAAAGTCATTTCTGTGAAAGAAGCGGAAAGGATACGCAAGCGGCTTTTGATGGAAAAGCTTCATAGTCTTCATGCTGCTGTGTCGGATGGCGCTGACAGTGAACGGACGCAGCTTCACAAGATGTGGAAAAAGTGCCCGCAAGCATTTCATCAAGATGCCAAAGTTGTTGGTTACTACTCGAGCCTTTTACTCGACCTTGGTGATAGGAGAGAGGCAGCAAAAGTCATAGAGTATGCACTTGAAAAGTGCTGGAGTGTTGACTTGATTCATCGCTATGGTGCTTCAGAATATGACAGTCATTCTCGTCAACTGTTGATGGCGGAGGGTTGGCTTAAGTCTCGCCCAGCAGACGCCGCACTGTTAGTAACTCTTGCGCGAATCTGTATGCGAGACCGTCTTTGGGGTAAAGCCCGAGAATACTATGAAGCTAGTCTGAAAATTAAACCAACAGTTTGTGCTTTTGGTGAGCTGGGACGGATGTTAAAGCGGTTCGGCGAAACCGAAGCTAGTGAGTCATGTTTGCGCAGGCGTGACGAGATGATTGGTAGCCAATTGTTGGACTTGCCGATGCCAGAAAGTGACCAGTATGCGGGTTAATTGTCGAGCGTTATGGCCCAAGCTCTAACTCTTGCCAGATGTTGTCGATTCGCGTTTTGATCTCATCGGACATATTGATCGTTGTGCCCCATTCCCGCTTTGTTTCCCCCGCCATTTTGTTCGTGGCATCCAGGCCCATTTTAGACCCAAGACCTGCAACGGGTGAGGCGAAATCGAGATAGTCTATGGGCGTGTGGTCTATCATTACGGTGTCCCTCAAAGGGTCCATCCGAGTGGTAATTGCCCAAATGACATCTTCCCATTGCCGGATACGGATGTCTTCATCAACTACTACGACAAACTTGGTATACATGAACTGACGCAAGAAGGACCAAACTCCCATCATTACGCGTTTGGCATGACCTGGATATTGTTTTTTCATGCTAACGATGGCCATACGATAAGAACAGCCCTCCGGTGGCAGATAAAAGTCGACGATCTCAGGGAACTGTTTTTGCAGTAGAGGTACGAAAACTTCATTGAGTGCGACGCCAAGCATTGCTGGCTCATCGGGCGGCCTGCCAGTGTAAGTACTGTGGTATATCGGCTCCTTGCGATGCGTGATCCGCTTTATCGTAAATACCGGGAAGCGTTCTACCTCATTGTAGTACCCAGTATGGTCACCATAGGGCCCTTCGTCCGCCATTTCATCAGCTTCGATAACGCCCTCCATCACAATCTCTGCACTGGCAGGTACCTGTAAATCATTCGT
>DORE01000259.1 GCA_003514305.1 Gammaproteobacteria bacterium
CCTGCATCATCGAGATGGGTCACCGCGATCCATGCGTGAGACATCTCGTCAGTAGTACGCTGCCCGGCACCAACCCACTGATCCGGATCGGGATTCATGGGGTTGTTTGCGGTGTTGTCGTACCAAGCAGAGATAATCAATGTAGATCCAGCAGGAACCAGCGGCTGGTAACCATCTTCATACATGTGACTATGGTTCCACGCTGCAGTCCAGTTCGACGCTTGGCTCAGCATTTCTTTGCGGCCAGTCTCGGGATTGAACATCTCCAAAGACATCGCCACTCCGCGAAGGTGCATGTGCGGCTGCCAGCTATCGATACGAACAGGATGGTCGAACGAATGGAAGCCCTGAGTCATCAACGTGCCGTGCGGCGGAATCATGTAGTCACCGCCGCCGTCAAGCCGGTAAGCGCGCAGATCTTGCTTATAAGCCTCTTCTTCAACGAACTCGTCTTCCTCGTCGTAGAACCAGATTCCGACCTGAACCTGATCCTGCGGCACAGCATTTCCGTCAGGAAAGTAGTGAATTTCCCATTCAACTTTAGAGTTAGCGGGTGCTCGTCGACAGGCTCCCTCGGGGACCTTCTCGCCGAGCTTACCAAGCGCGAATTCTGAGAGCCGGTCGCTGTCTACCCACTCCCCTTCTTCATCCAGAATCTTGAAGTGCGAGTTCGCGTGGTGTGTCGAGCCGACGGCAGCCGCTGAAGGAAGCGTCTCCACCGCTTTGATACAGCGGGCTTCGGTAATGCCGGAATCCACTACCGGCTCCCACCAGAGGTCCTGGCCTTCGGCAGGGACGTCCCAGGCCGTTGATCGTATTATATGGTCTGGTTGGCCCAAATCTCCCGCCAGACGCCACTCACCCTTCTTAGGATACTCACGCGGCGGGGGAAGTTCTTCCGGGTTACCCAGTGGCGACCCAGCGTCAACCCAGGCTACGATCGTATCGATGTCATCCTGCGACAAGCGCCAGTCATTCTTGAGTTCCTGAACTCCCGTGTCCCGATCGTAATGATAAGGAGGCATGTCTCTATTTTTTACTTTTAGCTGAATTAAGGGCGCCCAGGGGCGCACTTCTTCGTAGCTGGTAAACGACATTGGGCCAATTGCGCCGGGCTGATGACAGACCTGGCAGTTGTCTTGAATAATCCGTGACACCTCATTGGCGTAAGTGGGGAGATCATCTGAAACCTGAGCGCTGGCCAGTGCTGGCGCAACCACCAGGACACCGAGGCCAAATACTTTGACATTTCTCATCGTTAGTTCCTCATTAAGCCGAAAAAGGCGGCAAAGCTGCGGTTTAATTAGCACAATCGACCATCATGGATATTTTGATGCCTGGAATTATGGATTCCAAGCATTAAACTGTCACAAATTGTCTGCAAATCCAAGAAAAAAGACCACAGCAGGGCCCAAGCTTTTTTGTTTGACGGACATTGAGTCATGTGGAGGATTCAGGGCCAAACACGGCAAAATAATGTCCAAAAAGGCCATTCAAGCCAGCTCTGATCAGTCCAGTTCGCGCAGCAGATCGTCCATTGACGCTTTCGCATCGCCGTAGAACATGCGGGTGTTTTCCTTAAAAAACAACGGGTTTTCAATGCCTGAATAGCCGGTGCCTCGGCCCCTTTTGCAGACAAACACATGGCGCGATTTCCAGACTTCAAGCACCGGCATTCCGGCAATTGGGCTGCCAGGATCATCCTGCGCGGCCGGGTTGACGATATCATTGGCGCCAATGATTATTACCACATCTGTTTTGGGGAAATCGTCATTAATCTCATCCATTTCGAGCACTATGTCATAAGGCACCTTGGCTTCTGCAAGCAACACGTTCATGTGCCCAGGCAATCGCCCGGCAACGGGGTGAATAGCAAAGTGCACCGTCTTGCCCTTCGTGCGCAGACGTTTGGTGAGCTCCGACACTGATCCTTGTGCTTGTGCGACCGCCATGCCGTAGCCGGGCACGATGATCACGCTGTCTGCATCCTGAACGGCCTGCGCCACCGCATCAGCTTTTGCTTCGATCATCTCGCCCTCGAGGTTACTGGCAGCCTGAGCTTCTCCACCCCAACCACCGAGAATGACCGACACAAAAGAGCGATTCATGCCTTTGCACATTATGTAAGACAAAATGGCGCCAGAGGAACCGACGAGAGCGCCGGTTACAATCAACAGATCGTTACCGAGAGTGAAACCAATGGCGGCCGCTGCCCAACCGGAGTAGGAGTTCAGCATGGAAACAACCACCGGCATATCAGCACCCCCGATCGCCAAAATAAGGTGGCAGCCGATCGCTCCAGAAATCAGCGCCACCAGCAACATAGTCCACAGGCCTGCGCCATCAAGGTACAAATAGCCGAGAAGAAAACAGGACACAAGCGCGGCCAGGTTTAGTGCGTTTCGGCCAGGCAAGGTCAACGCTGCAGAACTTAGCCTCCCGGCTAGCTTGCCGTAAGCAATGATTGACCCAGTGAAGGTTATCGCGCCAATCAGAATTCCCAAGAACAATTCAACTCTGAGAATACTTAGCTCAACCGAGCTCTTCGAAGCAATCGTTGCAGCAAAGCCCGACAACTGCTCGATGGTTTCAGCTTCCCGTGCTGCCAAAGCAGCACCCATTTCGAGGTCAGCATTAATACCTATAAAGACCGCAGCCAAACCGACCAAGCTGTGAAAACCAGCAACGAGTTCAGGCATCTGCGTCATCTGAACCCGATTCGCAACAATCCAGCCCCCGATCCCGCCGAGAATTACCATAAGAGAAATCAGAACGGTCTGTCCACCCGCGGAGCTGACCGTCGCAGCAACTGCCAGGGTCATCCCGACGATGCCATACCAAATAGCACGCTTCGCTTTTTCTTGATTGGACAAGCCGCCAAGGGCTAGGATAAATAGAACGGCGGCGACGACGTACGCTGCAGTAACGAGTCCTGCGTCAGTATGCATCCCTCAACTCCTCTGGAACATTGCCAGCATTCGACGGGTAACTAGAAAACCGCCAAAGATATTTATCGAAGCCATAAGCACAGATATTGAAGCCAGCAGCATAACAAGCGGGCTCCCCGAGACAATCTGCAGTAAGGCGCCAACAATTATGATCGACGAAACTGCGTTAGTAATAGCCATCAGCGGCGTGTGGAGTGAATGTGCGACGCCCCAGATAACATGAAAGCCTATAAACACCGAAAGCACGAAGACGATGAAGTGCTGCATGAAACTGGGCGGCGCCACCGCACCGAGGGCCAAACAGAGCACTCCCCCAACCACGAGCAGCAGCCCTGTCTGATTCAGAGACTTCTTCATCTCGGTCAATTCGCGGGCGGCTTTTTCTTCGGCGGTTTCCTCTAATTCTTTTTTCTTCGGCGCTGCAGCGGCGATCGCTTTAACCTTGGGCGGCGGTGGCGGCCAGGTAATCTCACCTTGATGAGTGACCAGGGCGCCACGAATCACATCATCTTCAATGTCAATGATTGGAGAACCATCTTTTGTCGGCGTCAAATCATCCAACATATGGCGTATGTTTGTCGCGTAAAGGTTCGAAGACTGCGTCGCCATGCGACTCGGGAAATCAGTGTATCCAATGACCGTTACACCATTGTCTGAAACAACCTTTTCATTAGCCTTGGTCAAGCTGCAGTTGCCACCTCGCTCCGCAGCAAGATCCACCACTACTGAACCCGGTTTCATAGCTGCGACCATATCTGCGGTCCAGAGCTCAGGCGCCGGCCGATTGGGAATCAAAGCCGTTGTGATCACGATGTCAACGTCAGGCGCTAGCTTGCGAAATTTTTCGAGCTGCTTCTCGCGGAACTCGGGACTTGACGGTGACGCATAACCACCGGTCTCTGCGCCATCTGCCTGCTCTTCTTCAAAATCTAGGAAGACAAATTCCGCTCCCATAGATTCAATTTGCTCAGAGACTTCTGGGCGCACGTCGAAGGCCATTGTGATGGCACCCAGAGAAACCGAAGTGCCAATTGCGGCGAGACCGGCAACGCCCGCGCCGACCACCAGCACCTTAGCAGGAGGCACTTTCCCTGCCGCCGTCATCTGACCCATGAAGAAGCGACCAAAATTATTGCTCGCTTCAACCACTGCACGATAGCCCGCTATGTTGGCCATCGAAGAGAGCGCATCCATTTTTTGTGCACGACTTATACGCGGCACCATATCCATGGCCAACACGCTCATATTTTTTAATTTCAGTCTGTCGAGTAACTCTTCATTCGCCGCCGGCCAAATAAAACTTATCAGTGTCTTGCCATCAGGCGCGGCTTCAATTTCCTCCGCCGAAGGCTCCCGTACCTTCACAATGACGTCTGCGTCACTCCAGACCTCTGCTGCAGTGTCTGCGATTTTGACGCCTACCGCCTCATATGCCGCATCGGTGATCGACGCGGCTGCGCCGGCGCCGCTTTCCACCAGACAGTCATAACCGAGCTTCTGCAAACGCTCGGCGCTCTCCGGAGTCAGCGCTACCCGCGCCTCACCCTGAGCCGTTTCCTTAGGTGCTCCTATCCTCATGCCTTGCTCCAAAGTTCCCGAAAAGGATTGATGTGGCTTGCCCTTATACTAGGCTCTGACCCTGTCTAGAAACGAAGAAATCTCAGGCGCAGATCAAATCAAAAGATATGTACAAGTGGTCGTATAAACCGCTTTTGGGCGGCGCTAGCCGAGCCGCAGCCCCTAACCTACTTGCTGGACGGATGGGTTCAGCTATCCGGCGCCAATCAATGAGCCTGCGCAGCGATACATCAGCCTCGTCAGCGCACCCGCGCGGTGTGACCTGGACCCCGCAGCACCGCATTCAGAAACACCACATTGGCACCATCGAGGGCGGCGCGAAAAGTAGGATCAGCAACGAAACCAATCACCAGACCATCTCCAAAGTTTGCCTGAACCACAGCAGGTTTGAATGCCCACTGTCGGCGGTTTTCTGCCCACAGATGGCCACCTGCTCCAAGATTCTCAGGCGCATCAAAATACAGTGCGTTCCAGCCTTCATCTAAAGTGAGCGGGCGGTAAACATCCTGACCTTGTACCATGAAAGCCACGCCGTCCGTAACACCTGCGCTCAGCCAGGTGTCCTGCGTAATCCTGGTACGCATTAGCACACCGGGTATAGAGTCTGGGCGCGGCGCTTCCGGCAAAATCGCCTTCTGGTAGGCGTCCTGGTCAGTCAATATGGTCCCTTCGGCGACATTGCCATCATCGTCATCCGCCTCTTTACCACCGGCCAACAACTCAAGGTCCGTAGGTAGAAGGCCTACGTCATCATCCGCAGCGAATCGCGTACCGCCGCTCATGGTAACCAACACGCCACCACGGTCGACCCAACTTTTTAAGCGCTCAACACCTCGTGCGGCAAGAGCAGCAGCGTAGTTCCCTCCATCAGGGAGAATAAGCACGTCGAACCTATCGAGTTCATCAGACGCAATATGCTCAACCCTGACTGGCTCAACCGGATAGGCAAATTGCCGCTCCAGCACAAACCGGGTGTTTCCTGCTGAATACGAGAC
>DORE01000103.1 GCA_003514305.1 Gammaproteobacteria bacterium
AAACGCAGCGCGAGACCGAGAGCATATTGCCCGAACCTCCTACACCTTTGATCTCAGCGACTTACAAGGTTTGGAGTTGGGCGTTGAAGGGGCCCAAACCATCAGGGATTCGAATCTGATTCTCGGACGCGCTATCGAAGGCACACCAGATCCTGCCTGGGCTAACCTGGTACCTGTGGCCATACCAAATGGCAATTCAACTGTGCAGGAGCTGCGCTACGAAACATTCGCGAACCACAACTGGCGAATAAACGAAAGAATGTCACTGGAAAGCGCCATGATAGTGGAGACATCAACGATCCAACAAAGCGGAGACGTAAGCAATGCCCGCGACTTCCAGTTCTTCCGTCCCCGCATCGACTACCGTTTTGACATCACGCCCAGTCTGCAGCTGCGCGCGGGCCTGAGAAGAGACGTTGAGCAACTCAGTTTCTCTGACTTCAGTGCTTCAGTGGATGGCGGAGATGAGGATAGAGATACGCTTGCTGGAAATCCTCAAATCCGTCAGGAGCAATCCTGGCGCTATGAGCTAAATCTTGAAATGCGCTTGCCGAATGACCTGGGCGTCGTTAATTCACAGTTCTGGTATCGCAACGTCACCGATCACATTGACAGAATCGATGTCTCCAGTAATGAAGGCATACTGGCTTCAGCTCGGGGAAATATCGGAGACGGAAAACGCTATGGCTTGAATCTGGATCTCAGCACTAAACTCGACAATCTGGGTCTGCAGAATGCACTTCTGACTACAGCAGTGCGACTGCGTGATTCTGAGTACACTGACCCGTTCCTTGGAATCAAGCGGCGCCAGCGCGGCAATGGGCGATGGCAGGCGAATGTCGGCTTTCGTCACGACGTGTCGGCACATGGGCTGACCTATGGTCTGAATTATTCGAATAAATCTAATGGCAGCACCGGCCGTCTCGCCATCGATATCGATGATATTGAAGAGTTTATTGAGGCGCCGCGCCTTTCTGCCTATGTAGAAAAACGCGCTTTCGGAAATCTGATGTTTCGACTCGAATCCAGCAACATTACAGATGCAGAATGGTGTAGAAAACGAAGCCGGTTCGTCGGCCCAACGGTTAATGGCATACAGGAGGAGTTCGAAGACTACTGTAACGGCGGAGGCATGGAGCTTGCGCTCAGGGTACGCACAACCTTCTGAAAAAAGCCAACTTGCACTGCCTGTTGGTCCGCGTAGCGGCATAGAGACTGCAAAGATAAGCACATTCAAGATATAGGACAAGCGTCCAGCGTCTGATCCTTAGTATCGACTCAGACGGCAAAGCATGCCCCGTAATCAATCATAGTCTCGTGGGTACCCATACTTTACCTTACAGCCTCAATCCCCTCGAACGGCAAAAGCGCTTTCTTGCCCTGAATAAACCTTGCCCCAATCTAGATAGGTCTCGAATAGGCGAGGCAGATCATTGCGTATACCACCATTAACAACGAATTCTCCTTGGATCTTACGCAGAATCGGGCGGTTTCTCGCGATAGGCAACAAACCAATTCGGCAAGCAAAAACAACGCTCGCCTAGCCAAATCACTCAGCAGATATCGTGAGTCTACTGCCTCCTGACGAACTCAGTCTTAAGCAAGTCCCACCATAAAAACATGCCTTCTTTTTACAAAGAAAAGAAGCTTACCTATTGCAGCGTCAAATTTGCCTGGTTAATGATAAAGGTGCGGATAGCTTCCGCATCTCCGTCATCCAAATCTTTTGCGAATGACACCATGCCTGCATCGGCCAGTTCGCCACCCAGTACGACAGCCCCCCAGGATGCTTTGGTAGCCATTCGTCTGCTTAGGCGCAGATCCGGATAAGTATCGGGACGCGTAGAAATCCCCATCGGTCCGTGGCACACCGCACAGTTTCTGTTGTAACCAGTTTCGCCCTGGGCGATCAATTCGTTCGTGGCCTCAATCTGGGGTATTTCGAATTCTCCCTCTGCAGAAGTGGTTACGGGATTGGATGGCAGCTGAGCGGCGCCTCCGATTCGGTATACCAGCAGTCTAGAATTATTCCGTGACGCAATGGTTGTTGATTCAGCAGCGCCTGGCCCGTCTTTTGGAAGGGCTGGAGAGCCAACCAGTAATGCCATGTGTTGTTGCCCATCCACGGTAAAGGTTGCGGGGGCAGCCATGACTCCGGCCTGCACGTAATCGGTCCACACTGCTTCGCCGGTTTCATCGTTATACGCAATGAATGCACCGGAGCGATTACCTTGAAATACGAGCCCTCCGGCTGTTGCAAGAACGCCCGCGTTCCCCTCACCAATAGGATGCTGAACTCGCCAAACTTCCTCCTGAGTCACAGGGTTCCACGCCTTCAACAGCGAGGCGTTGGTGGGGATTTCCGGCTGACTCATGACCAGCTGAAAACCTCGCCCAAAATCAACGCCAGTATTCCACCCGTCCGGATCTGCGACGAATTCATTGTCGGCGACATACCCCATAAAGTTTTCCGTGACAGGTATGTAGACCAATCCAGTATCTTTGCTGAAAGCCATCGGATACCAGTTGTGACCACCTAGTGGCCCCGGCAACACTATTGCTGGGTTATTTGACTTATCATAGCGAGCATCAGCGACCTCAACAGGGCGTCCTGTTTGCAAGTCAATATGAGTCGCCCAGTTCACCGGCGTGTAGTTCTCTGCCGATATCAGCTCGCCATTCTCAGCATCCAGAACATAAAAGAATCCATTCTTAGGCGCCTGCATCACAACCCGGCGCACTTCGCCATTTATCTTAAGGTCAGCAAGCATTATATGTTGGGTTGCAGTGTAATCCCAGGTTTCACCGGGCACTGTCTGGTAGTGCCATCGGTAAGTTCCATCATCAGGGTCGAGCGCCACAATAGAGGACAAAAACAGATTGTCACCACCACCCGGGCTTCGCAATGCTTGATTCCAAGGTGAACCATTACCGACACCTATATACACCAGGTCAAGATCTGAATCATAAGCCATCGCGTCCCATACTGTGCCGCCACCTCCCAGATTCCACCATGCGCCGTTCCAAGTATCTGCCACCGCAGTCATCACGTCACTTTCATAGCCGTCAGCGGGATTTCCCGGGACTGTGTAAAAGCGCCAGGCAAGTTCGCCGCTTTCTGCGTCGTAGGCGGTAACATATCCCCGCACGCCATATTCCGCACCGCCATTTCCAATGAGGACATTACCTTTGACGACCCTCGGCGCACCAGTAATGGTGTAGGGCAGTGATTCATCGACCGTCATGACTTCCCAATCCACTTCGCCAGAAGCAGAGTCTAGAGCCACCAGCCTGCCGTCTATTGTCCCGACAAATATGCGGCCATCCCAGGCTGCAACGCCCCGATTGACCACATCACAGCAGGCATCACGGCCCTTCTCTCTCGGCACCTGCGGATCATAGCTCCACAGACGCTCCCCTGTGCGAACATCAAACGCGTGAACCAAGCTCCATGCAGTGGAAATGTAAAGTGCGCCATCAACAACAATCGGAGTTGCCTCCTGACCACGACTTGTAGTCATATCCGCATACCAACTCAATCCCAGCCGCTCCACTGTCTCACGATTAATTTGGTCCAGTGGGCTGTAGCGCTGCTCATCATAGGTGCGCCCGTAACTCAACCAAGATTCATTTTCGGTATCTGCTCCTGCCAGTCGTTCTGCATCTATCACAGCTGCATAATTCGTTGTTTGGGCCGAAGCCGGCAGGGCAAGCGCAAGAGTCAAAACTGCTAGACCAAGTGCTCGAAAAGTCATGGATTCTCTTCCTTTCAGT
>DORE01000133.1:0-11434 GCA_003514305.1 Gammaproteobacteria bacterium
GTTGGCCTGACGACTCAATTGGAAAAACTTTCCGTTTTGATCGACTAGGGAAAAATCACTTATACGTTCGCCCGCACTGACCGATATACTCGCTATCGTCGCTGTCGCCAGTGCCACGGTCAATCTGAACAAGGATAAACCTTTAAGCATGTTAGTCTCCTGAAACGAATCTCCCGATTATACCTTACGATTTCTGAGCTTGAAACGATGACTCGGCATTCTGAAAATTTAAGACTCCTTTAATTTCAAGAATTGAATAGGTTTTTCTGCTTTTGTTTGAAGCTTTTCAATCCCTGGGGCGGATTTAAACCAAAGACTATCACTGGCCACGGCGTGATTTTCTCGCAATGATTTCCTGAGTGCTGCTCAACCGTTAGGGGGTTCAAGCCTTATCAAAGCTAAACGCCCAGCTTGTTCCTGTTTTGATGACGGCAAAGAAATGCGTGAGTACCAAGAGTTGAAAGCTGCTAGGCTCTTCTCATGAACCCGACAAAAGCCCAACTTGCCAGCCATCATCTGAATTTCGTTAAGGTGTCCATCGTGATAGCGTCGTGTGTGACGATTATTCCGGCTGCGACCCAGATCTATCGGTTTGGGCACTGTCTTTTTGGTTGTCCAGAGGGTTTGAGTGACAATCAGATTCTGGTCAGGTCGGCTTACACACTTTCATACAATAAAGGCATGAAGTCAGCAGATTGGGCAGCGTATGAAGTGACTACTGCGGCTATTGGAGTTGCTTCCAGTCTTTCTCGGGATTTGATCGAGGATGACAGCGTTTCGGAAGCGCTCACGTCTGCTGACCTGTCTGAGCTGTCGGAACAGGATTATGTGCGTTCGCATCATGTTCCACTGGTCAGTTTTGCGGGGACTCCTTACTGGCGTGAAGCTAACTTCGCGACCAATGCAACGGTGCGCAGCCGAAGCCTGAGCCAGGGCGCCTGGTATGGACTTGATTGGTCGATCCGGAATTTGGCGAACCGTGAAGCGGCTGTTTACGTTTACACTGGGGCAATGTTTGATTCTGATGCAGAGCCAAAGTTCCTTTTAGGGGCTACCGGGTATCGTATCCCTGACCGATTTTTCAAGATTGTGCTTACAGAAGATGGGCGCGCCGCTGCGTTCGTTTTCCCGCAAGAGACTTCGGTGCACGTTCACCACTGCGACTTGCGTGCTGATATCGAAGAAATAGAAGCGCTAAGCGGCTTGGAATTCTTTCCAGCAGCCACGGTCGAGGTTGAGCTTTCGCTGTATCCTATGCTCGGCTGCTCCAGCTAGTTTTCGGCATCACTCCAGTTCCAACAGGAAATAGTCGTCCCTCAGAAGCTCACGCACCAGCCGCTCGAGTGACGCGTTGACTGCAGCACCGAGTCCTTCCTCTACCGGCACGCGCCCTCTTCCAAAGAGGGTGGTCGACCAGACACTGCGACCTCCGCTACGAAGGTCGATCGCGCTGCGTATGGTGAGTTGCAGATTTGGAACGCCCCCCCGGTCGACAGTTTCCAGCTCAGAGCTAAGCAAAGTGCCAACGATTTCCATGTCTGCACCACTTACAACGAACTCAACTCCGCCCCTGTTAAAGCCCTGTTTGATTGCATCTCTGATCAGATCAGCAAGGGGTAGTTGTGCCCGATCGTCGCCGGCAATTACATTGGGATCTGCAATGTCACGCTCATCATTAAAGGGGGCTAACATCAGTGTGGGGCTAATGCTTCCAATACTTACATTGCGCTCATATGTAAAGTTGATAGTTAGTTCCTCAGCCGATGCCGGTCGCAGGACTAGCGAGCCTAGGGACAGTAAAGATATGAAAATAAGTTTGGTCATGAAATTCCTTTGGCGCATGCGACAGTTAGGTTTCGACGCAGGATAGTTCCTGTGACTTAAGTGTTCAAGGCTGGGTGTTGAAACTGTCGGTGATTGCCAGGATTGACGAAAGATGGGACTTTCATGCGTCTTGCTCTGGACTAAACGCACAAAAAAGCCTGGCTCTAAATTGCGAGCCAGGCTTTTATTAGCCGTTCTTGCTGTTGCTTACAGCTCGGAAGCTGGCCAGGTAGGCGCGCGATCTACAACTGTGACCGGCTGCATGCCTTGGTACAGAAACTTCTGTACTCGTTTGCCTTCATACGTTTCTGTGGTGTATATGTTGCCCTCGGAGTCCGTTGCTATGCTATGCGGTGCGTAGAATAGACCGGGCTGCCGTCCGCCGTCCCCAAAGGTATAAAGCACTTCCATTGATGCTCGGTCAATAATCGAGATCTTGAAATTTTGACCATCCGCCAGGTAGATGAACTCCTGGTCTTCATCCGGTGAAAAAGCAATGTCCCAAGTAGATCCTTGAGCAAGGGTTGCCGGATTATAGATGTGCTCACTCACGAATGTGCCGTCGGGGCGGAATATTTGAACCCGGTCGGCGCCGCGGTCGCATACATATATCAGGCCGTCATTTGAGGGCTCCGCGCAGTGCACCGGACCGCGGAACACATCTGGGCCCGGTTGTCCCGGCGTGTATGTGTCATCGGCATCGTCGTCAATGTTTGTGCTGCCGTAGGCGCCCCAGTACCGCTTAAATGCGCCTGTTGCAACGTCTACCACTGCGACACGTTTGTTTACGTAACCGTCTGCAAAGTAGGCTTCACCGGCATCTTCATCGATCGCGATTTCAGCAACGCGTCCAAACGCGGTTGTGCTGTTGCTGTCGAACTCCTCGCCGGGTACTCCGACCGTTCGAATGTACTCACCGTCGCGAGTAAAAACCAGCACATGTGAATCAGGTCCACCATTGCCCCCGATCCAGATGTCCCCATTGGCAGCCACCTCGATTCCGTGATTCGATTCGGGCCATTGGTATGGTGCGCCCTCCACGGGGCCACCCCATGCGTTGATCAGGTTGCCCTCGATATCGTACTCAATAATTGGAGGTGCTGGTGTACAGCATTCTGCAACGCCAAGAGCTAACCCTATTTCTGTGCGCCCACCAAACATATTTTCAGTGTTCCTGTGCACTGTGAATATGTGATCCCTGTCATCCACATCTACACCGATGGTGTTTCCGGTAATCCAATGGTTTGGGAGCGGTTTCGGCCACAGCGGGTCGACCAGGAACGCCGGGGCCATCACGTCATTGCTGGCTGCGATGGTAGGTTCTTGAAGCTTCGATTGTCCCAGTCCTAGAGCTACCAGGCTTGCCGTAAGGATAGAGCCGATCGCTATTTTCTTGTTTATCATTGTTATTTCCCTCTTTATCTACCTTGCTAGACGCACAGAGCGTGGAGAAGCCGTCGAGTATACTGACTTATCACCTGACAGTATACTCACGGGTCGCTGTATAGCGAGAAGACTTGTAAGAATTTGTAACAGTTAATTATCCCTGTGTTGCGGACCTTGTTCCCTGCGACTAAGCTTCGGAGTCGGATTGAACGTAAGAATCTGTAATAAAAGAAAAAATTGAGTCTAAGAAATTATCATTGAGGCAAAAAAATGAGGCAAATCCGGTACTTTGCTCAGACGTTAGTACTGCTTTTCGCCGCGGTGTTATGGTCTTTGGCAGTGCATGCCCACGATATACCCTCGCGCGTGACTGTTTACGCATTCGTCAAACCCTCCGGAAATGAGCTTACGGCCCTGCTGCGAGTGCCTATGGAAGCACTAAGCGAGGTTGTGTTTCCGTTGCGAGGACCCGGATATTTACAAATTTCTGAAGCTGAATCGGCTCAGGAGGACGCTGCTCGCGTCTACATCACTGAGTCCATTAAGTTCTTTGAAAATGGGGTCGAGCTAACTGAAAAAGAGCTTGTAAAAACCAGGGTTTCACTGCCGTCGAATCGAACCTTCCGCGACTTCGAAACGGCAATGAATAACATTCAGTCTGCGCCGCTGGATGACGATGTCAATCTATTTTGGCGTCAGGGGGTGCTCGATATTCTGGTGACCTATCCGATCGATTCCGACAACTCTCAATTCTCGGTGAACCCTGAGTTGGGCACTCTGTCTGAAGAGACAACTACCGTTCTACGATTCTTGGTTCCGACGGGGGCTGAGAGAGTCTTCAACTACACGGGGAATCCTGGTCTTGTTGAGCTTGATCCCCGTTGGCATCAGGCAGCATTGCGGTTCATCGAGATGGGGTTTCTGCACATTCTTGAAGGTATCGATCACCTCTTATTTCTATTTTGTTTGGTCATACCGCTGCGCAGCGTCAGGGCTTTAATCCCGGTTGTTACCTCATTCACAATAGCCCATTCCATAACCTTAATTAGCTCAGCGTTTGGCATGGCTCCAAACGTACTCTGGTTTCCGTCGTTGATCGAGGTGCTCATTGCACTGTCTATCGTGTACATGGCATGTGAGAACATTGTCGGGGCAAAACTCGAGCATCGTTGGGTAGTTTCATTCGGGTTTGGATTAATCCATGGGTTCGGGTTTTCTTTTTTGTTCAGCGAAACTTTACAGTTCGCGGGCGGACATCTGTTTTCGTCCCTACTAGCTTTCAACGTTGGAGTTGAACTAGGGCAATTACTAGTCCTCATTTTCGTGATTCCAATCCTTAACTTACTGTTTAGATACATGGTTGCAGAGCGCGTTGGGTCGATCTTGTTGTCGGCTATGTTAGCTCACACGGCTTGGCACTGGATGCTTGATCGAGGCACTCAGCTGTCGTTGTTCAGCTACCAAGCGCCGGTGTTTGATGGCAATTTTCTCGCTGCTCTGATGAGGTGGGGAATGTTGCTTATAGTTGTGTTCTCAGCGCTATGGATCATGTATGAAATCTTTCGCCGGTTTGCGCTTCTCGGAGGGTCCACTCATGACTCCGGGGTTTAAAGGTTAAGCGCAAATTTGGGGTCTTATCTGGCGGCTTAGGTTCCGAGTTATTAGCGAGGTCGGATTTTTTAATCCATAAAAATACACAATCATAAGCCCACAGCCTAATCTGCTCTTGATACTAAAGGTTGTTCCTGCGGTCGAAGGGTTACGCTATGATTGGGAGCAGGTTCCTCTGGGTTGGAGGATCGGATTATCAGGCCTGACCATAACATATCGCTTTGCCGGAGCATCAAATTAACATCGCGCAAAACTAGCCTAACTTAGCTCTAGTTTGCGCTTCAAAAAGCATTGGGGGCGGATTCACGGAAATTTTTCCGCCGAAAGCCCGCCGAAACACACCCTTTCTTATCAGTATAGGTTTATCTATGAAACGACGTATCTTTTTGAAAAATTCCGCGGCACTGAGCGCAACAGTGGTTGCGGGAGCGGCGACAACAGCATGTAGCCCAAGCCCCGTTGATCCGAATTCCGGGACTTACCAAAATGCAGGAGCTTCCCAAAACCCAGCCTCGTCCTCGAACAGCCGACCTACACTAGAACTAAGCATGGTCACTGTGTGGCCGAAGAATTTCCCAGGTCTTGGTACGCGAGCTGAAGAATTTGCGCGGGACATTGGCGTGGCGACAAATGGTCGTATACGTATTCGCGTTTATGCGGCAGATGAACTGGTTCCTGCACTGCAAGCTTTTGACGCGGTCTCGCAAGGTAATGCAGACATCTATCACGGGCCCGATTACTACTGGCAAGGTAAGCACATAATGTTTAACTTTTTTGGGGCGGTGCCATTTGGGCTTGACGCCACGGAAATGGTCCAGTGGTTGAGGTATGGCGGGGGGCAGCAGCTGTGGGAAGAACTCGCATCGCCTTTCAACGTCAGGCCAATGCTGTGCAATGCAACAGGCATGCAAATGGGCGGTTGGTTTAACAAAGAAATAAACTCTGTGGAAGACTTGCAGGGTCTAAAGATGCGAATTCCTGGGTTTGGTGGCGAAATAATCACGAGGATGGGAGGAACACCCGTCACGCTTCCCGGAGGAGAAATCTTCTTGTCTCTGTCACAGGGCAATATAGATGCGACCGAGTGGATCGGCCCTTGGAACGACCTTGCTCTTGGATTTCATCAGGTCGCCGATTATTACTACACATCCGCCTATCATGAACCGAGTGCATCTATTTGTGCTGGATGGAACCTCGATGTCTGGAATTCACTTGATGAGTCTGAGCAAAAAATAGTTGAAGCGCTCGCAGAGATGCACTACACAAGGTCGCTCGCAGAATTTAATGCAAGAAATGCTAATGCCTTGCGTCAACTTGTATCTGAACACGGTGTGCAACTGCGGCAGTTCCCACCTTCTGTGATGGAAGCGCTCGCAGATGTCGCTGCAGATATTGCCGCGGAATTTGGGCGAACTGATGAGATTTCCGGCAGGATTTACAACAGCTATATGTCAACACTTGCCGAAGTGAAAGAATGGAAAGGAGTCGCTGATGAACCCTATTACATGGCTCGCCGTCTTTCTGAGAGATTTGGGGGTGCCATTTAACTCATGAAGTTGATTGAGTGCAGAGCTGGCGCTGGTCAGCCTTATTGCTAGAGAGGACTGCGATGGACAAGTTGGTCAGATTTTGTAACGTAGTAGATCGAACAAATGAGCACTTGGGAAAGTTCGCCGCTTGGTCGGCGTTTGCTCTCGTAATTACACAATTCGGGATTGTGTTGATGAATCACCTATATAGCGAGGGCAGTATTGCAATCCAAGAGAGTTTGACGTACATGCACTCCTTGCTGTTCCTCGGGGCAGCGGGATATACACTGCTTCACAATGGTCATGTCAGGGTAGATATCTTGTACAGCTCCCTGACTAGAGAGCGCAGGGCTTACGTTAATCTTGCAGGCACATTGATCATACTTTTTCCTGTCCTGCTTATGATCGGTTTTTATGCGCTGCCTTATGTCAATGCTTCTTGGCAAATATTCGAAGGTTCAACCGAATCGAGTGGCCTTCACCTAGTCTTTGTTCTTAAGTCGCTAATCCTGCTCTTTGTGACGAGCACCCTACTGCAAGGAATATCAGTATCGGTTCATTCGGTCATCGTGATTGCTGGATTTGGTCATCTGGTTGAGGGAAGCTTAGGAGAAAAATCTCAATGATCTTAGACCTATCTTTCATTGGATTCCAATTAGATCTTGTCGTTCTGGGAATTTGGCTAAGCGAGCTGTTTGGAATGCCGCTGGACCTCCTGCTATGTTCCGCGATGTTCATATTAGCCTGTGGATCATTGCTGCTTGGCTATCCAGTTGCATTCACCTTGCCAGGAATTTCCGTGATATTTGCCGGCCTTGGTTATTCTATGGGTATCTTTGATTTTTCGATAGTCGGTGGCGTGCCTCAACGTATCTTCGGGACGATGACGAATGTGGTAATGATGGCTGTTCCCTTGTTCGTTTTTATGGGCGTTATGTTGGAGCGCTCTCGAATCGCTGAGGAGCTCCTCGAGAGTATGGGGCAGCTAATGGGTCGAGTGAAAGGCGGTTTAGGCATATCTGTGACTATAGTTGGGGCGCTGTTAGCAGCCTCGACTGGCATTGTAGGTGCGACGGTTGTGATCATGGGCCTGATGGCGCTTCCGACGATGCTTAACAAAGGCTATAGCCCTGCAGTTGCAACTGGAGGAATTGCTGCTGCCGGTACACTTGGTCAGATAATCCCACCGTCGATTGTGCTGGTCTTGCTTGGTGACCAACTTTCTTCAGCTTGGCAAGCGTCCCAACTAGCACAGGGCAACTTTTCGCCCTCGCCGCTTTCAGTTGGGGATTTATTCGCGGGCGCATTGATACCAGGTTTAGGGCTTGTGCTGATGTATGTACTATACCAAGTCCTCGTAGCTGTTTTTTTTCCTTCGGCTTGCCCACCGACGAGCGATGCAGAAGACGCCATAGATTTGAAGCCTGTATTGGCAGCTTTTCTGCCCCCGATCGTTTTGGTTATCGCGGTCCTCGGCTCGATTCTTGGGGGTATTGCTACGCCCACTGAAGCTGCCGCGATAGGAGCGGTAGGTGCTATGTTGATGGCCGGATATAAAATCGATAAAGCAGACCCGAAGCCAGTCATGGTGGCTGGTGGCTCTATAGTTTTGTTGTTAATTCTTGGAGCGCTTTTTGATCTGCGAATGGGCAGACAGGAAATACCAACGATAGACTATCTCGCTTTTGCGATTTCGCTGCCAGTGCTTGCTGCTATGGTTTGGGGTCTTTGTGTAAGCTTTTTAAGGATTTACAGAGCAGGAGTGCTTCAGGAGGTCGTTCAAATGACTGCCCGAACGAGCTCGATGATTTTCATAATCATGGTTGGAGCAGCATTATTCACGTTGATATTCCTTGGGTTCAGCGGCGATTACTATATCACGCAATTTCTCACCAACTTGCCAGGTGGCCGACTTGGAGCTTTCATTCTTGTGATGTTGGTAATGTTCGCCCTCGGGTTTTTCCTAGATTTTATTCAAATTGTTTTTGTCGTTGTTCCGATAGTGGCGCCCGTCCTATTCTTAATGGACATTAACCCAATTTGGCTCGGTATAATGATGGCCATGAACCTTCAAACTTCGTTTTTAACACCGCCATTTGGCTACGCGTTGTTTTATCTCAGAGGTGTCGCACCTGAGCAACAAGTAAAAACAACTGATATATATAAAGGAGTCATTCCATTTATTGTGATTCAGCTGATAGCTTTAATTATTTTGTACAACTTCGAGGGGTTAGTGACTTGGCTTCCGGGTGTAGTATTCGGCACAGGCCTGTAGTGCAAGGGTTGTAACTCCGGGTGAGCGGCTGCTCTTTGCTTTTGGACATTCGGATGCAGCAGTTTTGTCTGACGTGAAGAGTTTTTCTCGGATTGATCCTTTAAACTTGCTGTTGTTTTGTGAGCACGTTGCGAGCAGCAACCTATGCCGGTCCAAATAGGTACTAATCTGCCACTCAAATGGTTCAGATGTCTTGGTGAAACCACACTTGATTCGAAACCAACGGTATAGAGCCTGCGACA
This sequence comes from Gammaproteobacteria bacterium, assembly GCA_003514305.1. Taxonomy (GTDB): domain Bacteria; phylum Pseudomonadota; class Gammaproteobacteria; order Pseudomonadales; family Pseudohongiellaceae; genus UBA9145. The sequence goes on from DORE01000133.1 coordinate 8,868, forward strand.
AAAAACAGAAATGTCGACATGGCGCAGCACAAACCCCCAGAGTGATGCTATCTGTTTGTCATGCATGCCACGACTTCTATGAGCGAAGGATGTGCACTGCAAACCCTGTCTTTGTGAGCATTTTTTCGTTATTAATCAGGTTTCGAGCGGGGGAACAAAGTCTTCTAGCACAATTAGGGTGCGGCCTTCGTTCAGCCTTCCTATTCTGATTCGATTAACTGGAGATTCGTTTATCAGCCTGTTGCTTAAAAAACTACCCCTTAAGCGTGTATTTACTTACGAGCAGATTGACTCAACAAATGCAGAAGCAATGCGCATGCTACGCAATGGCCAAACATGTCCATTTTTGGTTTTAGCGCAAGAGCAGCTCGCCGGCAAAGGCCGGAGGGGAAGAAAGTGGGAGAGTCCTCTTGATGCGGGACTATACTATTCTCTCACTCTGGAATTGACGAAAGAAGTGAGCAACATTGCTGCACTGAGCCTTGTTGCAGCTCTGGGCGTTTGTGATGCTTTGGAAGGAATTGGTGTCAGAGGTCTTGGGCTGAAATGGCCGAACGATGTGCTTAGTGGTGCGCAGAAACTCTCGGGGATACTGTTGGAGAGTAAAACGATTGAGCGCCAGCGTTTTGTAGTAGTAGGGGTTGGCGTTAACCTGAAGCTACCCGAAACTATGAAATCGAGTTTTGACCGGCCGGTAACCGATATTAGATCCTTACTAGGCACTGAAATAGAGGCTGATGTACTTGCTGCCCACATCACATTGAAACTTCTCAACAACATAGAAAGCTTTCGGAAAAGCGCTTTCTCTGCATTTACAGCAGGCTGGAATGCACGGGACGCTTATATCGGTCAGTCTGTTCAGATTGAGTCGAGCGGGTTAATTTGCCGGGGAAAGGTGCAGGGAGTAAATGAAAGAGGGGAACTTCTGCTGCTGACCGCGAAAGGAGTGGAAACTATCAGAGCGGGCGAAATGATGCCATCAGTCAGGCCCATCGGGCTAAATTGGGCGAGTGGATGATCCTGGAACTGGACGTGGGCAACAGTCGCATAAAGTGGAGAGCTGTGAGGAGCGATGCACGATCATGTGGCTCGAATGTCAAAGTTTTGGCGGGTAGCGTGGCGGATTCCGCTGGACTCTTGTTTGAAAGCTTTCCGGACGACTTTGAGCCGTCAAAAATCCGGGTTTGCAGTGTCAGAAGCGATTCATTGCTTACTGAACTCGCTGATCGTGTCAGGCAACGGTGGGGTCTGGACTTGGAAATCGCGAGAGTTTCAGCATGCTGTGGCGGCGTCAAAAACAGCTATGTTGAGTGCGAAAGGTTAGGGGTTGATCGCTGGCTCGCGATGCTGGCAGCTTTTAACCGGCGACGAAGGGCTTGCCTTGTGATTGATGCGGGAACAGCGTTGACAATAGATCTTGTGTCGCGGGAAGGGAATCACCAAGGGGGCTATATTCTTGCAGGTCTCTCTATGTCGGTTCGGGCTTTGGAGGGCAATACGGGCATCGTTCTCCGCGACCGCACATTTGATCCTGAGTCTGATCCTGGCACTTCTACGGAGCAGGCTGTGTTGCGAGGTACGCTGGCTAGCGCAGTGTCTCTGACGCTAGAAGCTTTGCGAACGCTTCGTTGCGAAGATGCTGATGCAGTTGCTTATCTTTGCGGAGGCGATGCTGAAATTCTCGCTCAAGCGCTGCGTTTACGAGGGGAGTTGGGGTTCATCGTCGAGCAAGATCTGGTGCTCGATGGTCTCGCTTACGTCTTCGAACATAGGTGAGATTGCTTTTATGCGTTATGTCGTAGTCTCCCTTTTACTGGTGAATTTGACCTACCTTGGCTGGAATTTAGGATGGCCTGCTCCTGGATCTCCTACACGGGAGAGTCGACCTCTTCTGAATACCGGCCTGACACTTATTTCTGAGTTTGAGTCGCGCACCCTTGGGGCTGAATTGGAAGCATCGCGGCTCTGCTCTCTCGTGACGGGCTTTCAGGACGACCTTGAGGTGGCTGATTTTATGACTGCCGCGATCGGTCTCGGTCTCGAAGTCGCTTACGCGGTAGATACGCCAAACCAAGAACGGCAATATCGAGTCTATCTGCCACCAACGCCCTCGGCTGAGATCGCGGGTCTCACCTTGCAAGATCTCACTGTTCGCCTTGAGGACGCTGACGTGACAGCCGAAATCGCTCTTGTCACGCGCGGAGATGAACGAAATGCCATCACACTCGGTACGTTTGAGTCAGCTACGGAGGCTGTTTCGCTGCGGGATCGAATCTCAATACTTGGGTACAGCCCTCAAATTGAGCGGATACAACCGCAGCCGGAACGGCTTGAGCTCTGGCTCAGAGCACCTCAATCCAAGCGTGTTGATGAGCTCGAATGGCTTGATTTAACTGGAGAAAGGTCGAATTTGAGTCGAATAGAAAATCTCTGTCAAACGATTGCACAAGCCACCCAATTCCAATAAAATGCCGCCCCTGAGTGAGAGAGCCAGGGTTTTTGACCCTTGGGATATCTTCTAGGAGGGGTTCCCGAGTGGCCAAAGGGATCAGACTGTAAATCTGACG
>DORE01000133.1:11738-11994 GCA_003514305.1 Gammaproteobacteria bacterium
GATCAGACTGTAAATCTGACGCGCAAGCTTCGGTGGTTCGAATCCACCCCCCTCCACCACCTGATTGCAAGGGGTTCCGACGCGAATCACCATCAGGCTTAAGGGCGCGCCGCAGGCTCCCATGGGGCAGGAGCATGAATTCGAGCAAATTCGCAAACGATCACAACAAGAGTCAAGCGGGTATAGTTCAGAGGTAGAACCCCAGCCTTCCAAGCTGGTTGCGCGGGTTCGATTCCCGCTACCCGCTCCAATTTTG
>DORE01000133.1:12386-12729 GCA_003514305.1 Gammaproteobacteria bacterium
ATTGATTAGCTCGCTTAGCTCAGGCGGTAGAGCACTTCATTGGTAATGAAGAGGTCCCCGGTTCAACTCCGGGAGTGAGCACCAAACAAGATTGTGAGACGTGAGGTGCAGATTCTTTGGGTTGGTTTGGAAAGAAAGTTACGCTAGATGGAGAAGCGCTGAAACGATGAATGCGTTGCAAATATTGCCCATCAAGATTGCAGGAATTTTAGCTGGATCGAAATTTAGATAATCGAGAGACCGTCGGGGCTTACCCTGACAACGAACAACTGAGTAAAACCACATTGATCAAACGTAAGCAGATAGAGGCTGTCTGGCATGGCAAAGGAAAAATTCGAGAGAA
>DORE01000035.1 GCA_003514305.1 Gammaproteobacteria bacterium
TTCTGCCCAAAACTTTGGGATCATGCTGTTCCGCTTCTCTGGTCGATTCATGCTGATGTGAGCTATGTGATCTTTGACGTTAAGGTCAAAACATTGGTAAGCCATAGAGGTTAGTCCTGTATTTTATCTGCTGTTTCGGCAGTAAAGATTGATAGTTTCTGCGCCGCTTTTTATGTCGCCGAGGTTTATCCTGCGGCTTGGGGCGCCGGCGTCGGCCATACGGCGACGGCGGTCGTTCATATAGTCATCAAAGCGAGATCTCTCAGTCGCACTAAGAATGCTTTTGATTTCATCGAGCACCTTGTCATAAAAGTTCTCAATAAAAGTCAAAGTGACCTGGCTGCTTGCTGCATAAGCGTCCAGTGCTTCTTTGACGCGAGCTTCACCTTGAAAATTAGAAAATGCCCATGTCTCGCACATTGCCTTTATGTTGCCTATTTCATTGGTATTTACAAAGTTTTTAGCGTTCGACAAGGAGATGAAAACTTTTGCAAGTGACATTTCATCGATGCCAATGATTGAGGCCGTTTGCTGCGGTGTCTGTGCGATTTCTTGCATCAGTCGATTAAGTACTGCGCTATCAATTTCTTCAGGTTCCAGTTCGGATTGATCGGTGTGGTATTCCGAGAATACGCGACCGAAGTTTTGTGGCAAGGGTAGATCATCATGCTCAGGAAATGGCCTTTGTGCAAAAATAGGTTGATTTAGTAACAACCATGCTGCCAGTACTCCCGATACAACAAGCCTGAGCATCAATGTGATTGATGAGTTGTCTTGCTGTAAAAAAGCCAGTGTTTGAATCAATGCAAGCCTCGCTCAATCTTATTCTGTTCCAATTTTGGGTGCTCGATGTTAAACCGTTTTGGGCAAAGTTTGTGATTTTCCATTATTAAATTAAAAGCTTTAAGCATAGGTCCTTACTAAATCATGATGTCTATGTTTTTCTCAATGGGCAACGGAGCACCCGATCAAATGAAGGGGGGTATCGGTTTCCTATCAGGTTGTACTTCCTCAAAGTAAGCCAAAGCTTCATTGAGCAGAGTGTCGTCAAACGGCATGGCTTAACGGTTATCGCGATTAATGCGGCTGCAGCGATTGCCTCCGTATGCGCACTTGGGACCGCCCTGGATCCTTAGAGTACTTTGTAACGATAACGCAAGATTCCCACGGGCGCTCTCGATAAATGTGCTATGACTGTTAGATTCGCGAGTTTTACTTTGGCGTACCACGCGCCTCGCCTAATCGAACGCGATTCAAAGTGCACCGCGGCGTACTACGGTCACCTCTGAAGGTGCTCGTTGGCCGTGCTGGGCGGAGGTGGTCCGCGCATCGATGATGGGACGATACAAGCGCTGCGCTGCTGAGGCAATTAAGCGCCTTGCTCAAGCCATTGTCCACACAGGGGTCTTAGGCGACCATTCAGCTATGAGTTCAGAAGCTATGACCTACTTCTTCTGGGCTTGTTAGGTTGTCGTCGTTCCTCCAGTCTCGCGAGAACCCAATGTTTTATGAGATAGCGTAACGCGAGAGGGCGGCTGCTGGCAGCAAGTTACTGTGTCGAAGAAGCAAAGCAATTGGACAGTGCGCTATCGAGGTTTTTACAACTCAACTTAACGCCCGTTTCCACCAGGCGCGTTGAACGCACATTCGAACTGGCCAGCAGAGCAGCATCTGCCATTTCGCCAAACATGAGTTTGACGATTGCCGCCGGAATGGGCGGTAGCGCAGGTCGTCCTTTGGCTTTGATGAGTGCTTGGGCAAACTCCTTGTTGCTCACTACCTCAGGTGCGACAACATTGAGGGGCCCGGAAAAACTTGTGTTTTGAAGACAGGCCAGCATGACTTCGATGGCGTCTGTCAGGCTAATCCAGCTCATTTTATGCTCTCCTTGTCCTAAACGGCCAACTACCGCGAGCCCGCCGGGCATGACCAGGTTCTTAAGCACCCCCCCAGTTGCGTCGAGCACGAGGCCAAAGCGGAGAAGGACGGTGCGTATGCCTGCCGTAGTGGCGGCTTCTGTCGCCTCTTCCCAGAGCACGGAGACCTTGGCCAGAAAATCATCACCGGGTGGGGATTGTTCGTCAACTGGCTGATTAAGTTGATTGCCGTAGTAGCCAATGGCCGAGGCCGAAAGCAGTGTTTGGGGCGGGGCTTGAGATTCTGACAGAGTTTTGCACAGCGCGTGGGTGAGCATCCTTCGGCTCTCCAGTATTTCTTCCTTGCGCTTGGGATTCCAGCGTTTTTCGGAAATATTAGCACCGGCCAGATTGATAACCGCATCAAGTGTTATGTCTGGCGAGAAGTGCATACGGCCAGCTCTCATGTCGTAATAAAACGGTGCGGACCTGTCAAAACGGTTCAGGCGAAAAATCTTATGTCCGGATAACGCCAATCGTTTGCTCAGGGCAGAGCCAATCATTCCATTAGATCCGGTGATCATTATGTTCATGGCTTCGACGCGCCTGTCGCCTGATTGTGCATGTCATGCGAGGCTGATTTGTGACTGGTTGTGCTCTTTGCAGGTTTTCCAATGCTATGCGTTGGGTTTGCGATGATCCTTCTCGAGTGTCGGCCGAATAAAAAGGTTGGAGTCGATTCGTACTAGGTCAGAAAACGTCTCGGTATAAGATTCAGTTCACCTTGCGTTTCCGAGAGAAACCAACTGAAGCCGATGAAGTCTTGGTCATAAGCAATCATTAGTGATCTGTCAGTCGGAAAATATCGTTTTACCGCCAATCCCAGGTTGGCATAGGCCAGGCTCTCCGCCTAGGCTTTAGCCCAGCTTTTTTCCCTAGAGGCTTGGGCTGATTCGTCAGCCCGTCTTTTTCTGTCGTCGCGCTGTGCGTTTTTGCGTGCTGATGGGCGACTTAATTATCGGTAGTGTGCGTAACCTGTGCGTCGCCTTCTGAAGACTGCGCCAAGCGCCTCTCGCTGAGTTTTTAGGTTGATGCCACGACCATCTTCTTTGCGACTTCTTGGCTTAAAGGTCATCAACAAATCTGTCATTGCTATTCTCTGGGAAATTCCCAACCCTTCTGATTGATTGGCTTTTCGCTTGGATCCAGCATTGTATTCGCTTGAGCGCCGTTTAGTAATGTACCTCAGTACCTTCTTACTGACTGCAGGATGCTTCATCAGCTTCAGAGATCGAACCCAAAATCCAATTAACCCATGGCCCTGGAGAGTTCCAGAATGCTCGCCCTGCCGAACGCACTCTTGCTCTCTGATAAGAAAAACATTCTATACAGACATTCCGCGAGCCGCGATTGGCCAGATTGCTTCAACTCGTTCGCCACGAACCGCATATAGAGTGTCATAAAGGTTCACTACAGGATCGCAATGGGAAACGATTAGTTCTATTTTTTCGCCGACGCGATAGGTCCTAGACGGGTAATCTTCATACCTAAGCGTACCAAACTCGTCTGAGCCTGAGCTGTAGCTCAACCCTGTCTCTCCCTTCACCCGAGCCCAAGGGCGGTTAACAGTGCAGGCTTTGGCCCCAGCGTCGGTAGTGCAGCGCCCAGGATACTGATCGTTCAGCACGGTCGTGAGGATTGTCAAAGCTGGGTCAAAGTCGGTGTACTGTGTATCGTTATTGAGTCCGCCGATGTCCATATACTGTGCGTCCATGAAGACATAGCTGCCCACTTGAACATCCGTTAGGCCGCGGGTTTCATGGTCGATATTGTAGCTCCCGGTGCCACCGCCTGAAAAAATCTCGGTAGTCAGCCCATTTTTGTTGAACAGATCGAAGGTTTCTGTTGCAGCAAGCATTCGCTCAAGAGTCTGCTGCCGTCGGGTGGAAAAACCCTTCACATGCTGTGATCCGCCGTCGTAACACAACAGCCCACGTAAGCGCAGTGCGGGCAACTGGTCGACAAGCTGGGCAAGCTCCAGTGCTGGTTTTCCAGGACTTATGCCGGTTCTGTGGCCGCCGGGATCAATGTCAATTACAACATCTGCTGTAATGCCAAGAGAACTGGCCGCCTCCGAGAGTAGTCTGGCATTTTGTGCGCTGTCCGTTGCTTGAATGAACTCTGGATTGGCTTCACGAAGACCCATTGCGCGTTTGATCTTGGTGGGCGTTACATTGGTGGTTGTCATCATTATTGGCTTGATGCCATGCTGAAACATAACCTCCGCCTCACTGACTTTTGCCGTGCAGATACCGATTGAGCCGGTTTGCAGCTGCATCTTCGCAAGGGTTGGACACTTGTGCGTTTTCGCGTGCGGCCGGCTTGCTATGCCGTTGCGGGTTATCGTTTCCTGCATATGGACAAGATTAGCCTCTAATGCATCTAAATCGAGGCACAGGCACGGCGTATCGAGCTCCCATTTTGAGATTTCTCTTCGCATGCCTTCCTCATCGAAAAAGGACAGTAGCTCCTGTTGAGTATAGCCATTTACGCGGTGAGGCATCCAAAGTGCAGCAGCGGTGCCCGAGTTTTGCAGAAAACGACGGCGGCTTATCTTGCCTGATGACATTGAAAATCTCCCCGATTCTTTTGTCGCTACCCCTATTTGAGTCTACACCCTCATTCAGCCGACAGCCAGAAGACCGCTTTGGGCAATGCCATCAAAAACAAATTGCACAGCCAGAGCTGACAGCAGAACCCCCATTATTCTGCTGACGACATGCATGCCTGTGTTACCGATTAGTCGGTGGATCTGACCTGACAGTAACAGCATGACCATGGTGGCGAGCAAGACCAGCAAAATACTGCCGATCACAATTCCCTTGAGGAGCAAATCACCTTCAGTATCCGCCATTATAAGGATTGCGGCGCCCATGGCGCCGGGTCCCGCGATCAGCGGTGTGGCGAGCGGAAATACCGAAATGTCCTGTTTAGCCCGCGCCTCTTCCTCTTCCGCATCGGTAGTTGAGGTGCCACCTGAGTTGCGTGCAAAGACCATGTCGATGCCCATCAGCAGCAAGAGGACACCGCCAGCCGTGCGCAAGGCAGCCAGCGATATCCCCAGGCCAGAAAGAAGCACTTCTCCAATGAGCGCGAATAGCACCAGAATGCCAGCGGCAATTGTTGTGCCCCGCATTGCCATCTGGCGGCGCCTTCTGCTGGGTACGGAGGCTGTTAGCCCGGCGAAGACGGCGGCAACGTCAAATGGTCCAATCGTTGCAAAAAAGGTGGTGAGGGCGACTCCGAAAGTTTCTAGCAATGGCTTGGCTCCAAGGCAGTCGCTAAACGAACAGCTTTTTCACAATGCAGTTGTGTGGTGTCGTAAAGCGGTATGTCAGCATGCTGTTGCTCAACCAGCAGCGCAATTTCAGTACAGCCCAAGACAATGGCCTGCGCTCCGGCATTAGCCATATTCGCGATAATAGACATATATTGGCTGCGCGATTTGGTTTCTATTTTGCCAAGGCACAGTTCATCGTAAATGACTCGATGCACGAGTTCACGCTCCGACTGCTCCGGAATCACGACCTCGATACCAAATCTCTGCGTGAGACGTTCCCGATAAAATTCTTGTTCCATAGTGAAACGAGTTCCCAGCAATCCTACTTTCTTGACGCCGTCGATCAGCAGTTGCTCAGCAGTTGCATCTGCGATATGGATCAATGGAATCTTGATACCGGCTTCTACCTGTGGTGCAACCTTGTGCATGGTGTTTGTGCAGATCAAAAGAAAATCCGCACCACCCGCCTCAACGGCCTGCGCGGCTTGGGTTAGAATTACCGCAGTACTGTCCCAGTCCCCGGCGTGCTGCAGTTTTTCAATTTCCTCAAAATCGACGGAATATAGGACGATTCTGGCTGAATGCAAGCCACCAAGCGTCTTTCTAATACCTTCATTTATCGCCCGGTAATATGTGCTGGTGGATTCCCAGCTCATGCCACCAAGCATGCCTATCATTTTCATCGAACTTGGCCTCTCAAGAAAGCGAGAATGATAACGAAAACTTCAGAGAAAGGGCTACGACTTTTCCCGAGCGACTCCTCTTGCCTGCCTGGAGGAGCCGGCATAGCTTGTGTAAAGTGCCTGCCCCCAACCGCGCGAGGCGCTTACTTATCTCCTGGGAGAATGTTTTGTCTTTCATAAAGAGGGTTGCCGTTTTAGGCATGCTGACCCTGCTTGGGGCGTGCCAGTCGATAGACCAAAAGCAACCGCTCAGTCAGGAAGGCTTTACAGAGTTGAAGACTGGGGATTCGGTGCAGACGGAAGTGCGTTATTTTTCTTCTGAGAACTTTGTTGGTGAGGTCATTGACGGCTACCAAGCTCCAGTAGTGTATCTGACTCGGGCGGCCCATGAGGCCTTACAGAATGTCATCGAGGAAGCAGAATCCTTGGGATACGGCATCAAAGTGTTTGATGCCTATCGTCCGCAGCAGGCGGTTGACCATTTTGTGCGCTGGGCGGGAGATCTGACGGACGTTCGGATGAAAGCGCAGTACTATCCCGCGGTTGAAAAACAGTATTTGTTTCGTGATGGCTACATAGCATCTCGTTCCGGCCACTCCCGGGGCTCCACGTTAGATTTAACCCTGTTTGACCTGAGTACAGGCGTCGAGCTTGACATGGGAACTGCTTGGGACTTCTTTGATTTATCTTCCTGGAGTGAAAGCAGAGCCGTTACTATCCAGCAGCAGAGCAACCGGGGATTATTGAGGACGTTGATGGGTCGTCACGGATTTCAACCGCTCAGGGAGGAGTGGTGGCACTTTACGTTGGAAAACGAGCCGTATCCCGAGACTTATTTTAATTTTCCGATACGTTAAAGCTTTCGGGCGGATTCAGATTATCTGGTATTTGAATTGCCCGTTCACGGTAATATCGCAATGCCCCCGGATGCAATGGTACCGGAATGCCATACAAAGCTTCCTCTAATCGCATTGATCGGGTAGCACTATGAATTTGCTGCAGTGTTGGCAGGTTTTCCCACAGCATCCGAGTGAGGTCGTAAACAATTTTTTCTGAAACATCTGCCCGCACGATCAGCACATTTGGACTGGCTGCAGTCATGATTGATTGGTCTTGGTAGGGGTAAGTATCAGGCGGGAGTTCATGAGCTTGCCACAGCGGATAGCGTTGATTGATCGCAGCAATCTGTGACATTTCGAAGTTCAGCACGGTCATATCACTTCGCATTTGCGCAAATGCTTGGGTGATTGCCGTCACTGGAGGGCCGGCAGGAACATTCATGCCGACAATATTGCCGTCCTGCAATGCGCCGGCCGATGCTCCATATGTCATGTAACCTAGCGTAAGCTTCTTTTCATAATCAATTTCCAGGGCATCGAGAATATAGATGCCCGTATGCTCAGCGCCGGAATTTCGGGCTCCGAGCACATAGCGCTCACCATCCAGATCATTCAGATCCGAGAGGGTGCCGGATGTAACGAAATCAGAATGCAGGACAAAATGCTCAACATTGGGCCACATGCCGCTGATGCTGCGGAGGTCTGATTGGGGGGTTTTGATTGGACCCTCACCGTTGTATGCCCAGGCTGCGAAAATGGCGAGAACAAGAGCGAACTGTGATTGGTTGTCCCGAAGAAGCTTAATGTTTTCCATGCTGCCGGCAGAACTGATTGCCGTGAGTGAAAAGTCTGCTTCCGCTTCTGCTTTGGCCAACGTGGATAGCGCGACGCCGACGGGATAAAAAGTGCCGCCTGTTGTGCCGGTAGCCAGCACAAAACTGCTTCTCCGATCTGAGAAATCGCTACAGGATGGCAGCAATGTTGCACTTATAAACAGTGCGCAGCTAAGTAGTAAAACGCTTCGAGACATTACTCTTTACTGGCTAGCTGCAGCTGCCAGCCAGGGATACTATCCATTGGCTAATCAGATCAACACCTCGCTCATGCACGAGGGCGCGGCCTAGCTCAGGCATCATTTCATCCGGTTCTGCTGATTGCATACGGTATATCAAAATAGATTCTGCCGGATGTCCCGGAACAATGCTGTAGAGCCGGTCACCCGCACCGCCGCCAGCTGCGACCGGCGGCTTGCACACGCCCATGTTGACCGGTTGTTCATGTTGCCCGGTCAGGATCAAATTGGATGTGTCAGCTGCTCCGTTAGGGTTGTGGCAGTGTCCGCAGTTCATGCTGAGGTAGGCAAGCGCTCTGTCTGCCAATGTTTCGCTTGGATCAAGCCAGGACGGCGGTGTTTGAATGTCAGCATCACTGTCGAGCCACCCTCTGGCAACCATCTCATCTAACTGTGAGTTGTTGACATTATCCGGGTAAGTGAACGAACCGGAGAGCTGCTTTGCCACGGCGCCGAGCGGATGCATTTCTCCATCAGGGTGCGCAGTGACATGGCATCCCGCGCATTGGTTTTTATTAGGAACGAAGTAGACAAACTCTGAATTGCTCCCTTCGCCTCTCAGATTTATGGCCTTACTAGAACCAGCTACGCGCAGGAATGCTTCTGTGCCCTCAGGATTCCATACGTAAGGAAAGGCCTCCCAACCTGAAGACCTTTTGACTAACAGACGCGTCTCTATGAGTTTGTTGGCCGAGAGATCAATCGATTCAGCTATAACTTCCTCCTTGCGCTGTAGAAGTCCAGAACTGTCCGTTGGATAGAAAAAAGTCTTACTGACAATCGTGCCAACAGGATAAGTGAGCTCATCTCCGACAAGCTGAGCCTGCAGCCCTTGCGGAATCCAGATGGTGCGCAGCTTTTGAGCGTAGTCAGAAAAGAGCTGATTCGCTGGGCGATACACCATGTTAAATTTGGTGGGAGTCAGGTTCGCGCTGGACCGCTCAAATAACCCCCATTCTGATAGTCTGGTGGGGTTAGTTTTACCGTGGAACGTAGGAGGTGGCTCACTGCATGAGATCAGCGAGGCAATCAGTAAAGCGCCTAATGCATAGAAGCGCTGAGTTTTCATAGATCTAGTCCGGGGTTGAGCTTAATGAAATTACTGACAGACTTGGAAGATTGCAGGCATGGGCACTGGAATCGAAGCTGGGCGCTGCAAAGTCGTTGCTGGCATCCAGATTAACAAAGCTGGCATCCTCGTTGTTACTCAAGCATAGGATCTCTTCGCCCGCTTTGCCTGGCAGTTTTACACCGTCCCAGACGATGTCTGGTATGTTCTGCCCGCTCGCTTGCATCAGCAAATTAAGCGGTTCTGAATCAGGACGAGCGCCGCCGCCGGAGAAACTATTGTCGTGAATATAGATGCCTTCAGGAAAAGGATCATAATTCGGATCATCGAAAGGTCGTTCGGTTATGAAATAACTCACGATCATTATATTTGTGCTGTCGTTATTAACAAATTCGTTCCCGAAGACTTCTATACTGTCGTTGGCTAACACCATCAGGCCCGAACCTGTTGGCACCTCGCCAACAATATTGCCTTCGGGCGCAAAATTTTTGACATTGTTGTTAGTAATTTGATTATCAAAAACCCGGGTGTTTCTGCCACCCTGGACAGGTAGGTTAGGCAAGTCGAACACTAGAATGCCGCCTGTGTTATTTGTCGCGATGTTGTTGTACACATCAGCAAAGGTTGAGTTTTCGATTTCGATCCCAGCGACGTTATATTCGGCGCGTGAATTTCGCACAATGATGTTAGTGGATTGCCCAACATATATGCCGGCATCAGACGCACCGATAGCAACCGCTCCATCAATAAGGATATTGCTGCTTTGTACTGGGTAGATTCCGTAGGCCCCATTGGTGGACGATGGTCCGCCCGTCCATTCAGTCCGGACATTTCGGATCACAATATTTTCGCTTTCATTGATTTTGATGGCGTCGCCTACGGTGTCTTCAATAGCGAGGTTTTCGATAGTGAAATCGTTGGCATTAACCAGCAAGCCTTCAGCCCCCTGCATCTGGTCTCTGAAGGAGAGCACTGAACGATCCATGCCTTCGCCGCGAATTGTGACGCCAGCGACAGATAGAGACAGTCCGCGCGCCAGTTCGTGAGTGCCAGCGGGGATCTCTATGACGTCGCCGGCCTGCGCCAGGATGAGTTGCTGCTGAAGTGATTCTCCAAAGTTGAGTTCAGGCTCAAGTGGCGCGCTTTGCTTGCCGCAGGCACTTAGCACACAGATCGATACGCCAAGGGAAATAATACTTCGAAGATTGTTGGGCATTGCGTTCTTCCTGCCAGACTCTGCGACGGCCGCATCACTACTTTTGCCAGTATAGGTAGTGAGCTTCATTTCGGCAATT
>DORE01000067.1 GCA_003514305.1 Gammaproteobacteria bacterium
GGAACGTCATCCTCATCGAACACGGGCTCGATTTTTGGCGCTTCCTTTTGAGCTTCTGCAGTTTGCATCGCGTCATATCTCCTTCGTAGATCCTATTGTCATGACTGCTGAACTGACGGATTAGACAAAATCATCTCCACCACGGCCTGCCAGAACAATCGTGCCTTCGTCAGACATTGTCCGAGCGATGTTGATAATGCGTTTTTGAGCATCTTGCACTTCGGTCAAGCGGACCGGACCAAGCGCCTCCATCTCGTCAGCTAGATTTGCGGCAGCACGCGATGACATGCATGCAAACAACTTGTCGCGAAGCGGTTCATCAGCACCCTTGAGGGCCAGAACCAGATCCTCTGTCTCACAGTTACGAAGCAGCGTCTGAATTGATTTATCGTCCGAATCTAAAAGATTATCGAAGACAAACATACTCTCCTGAATTGCCTGCATGAGGTTTCGGTCCTCTTCACCAATCTGCTCCATAATCAGAGCCTCGGTGTCCTGCTTGGTAAAGTTCATAATCTGAGCCGCCGCCTTTACACCACCCACTTGCGAAGCACGCAGAGTGGCGTTTGACTTGAATTTGCGCTGCATCACATCCTCGAGTTCGCGTAGCGCCTCGGGTTGCACCGTCTCGAGCGTGGCAATCCGATACACAACGTCGGGTTGCAATTCATCTGGCAGCGAAAGCAGAACATCAGAGGCAAGGCCGGCATCAAGATAAGACATCACAAGGGCAATAATCTGCGGGTGCTCATCAACAACCAATTCTGCGATCGAGCGTGCATCCATCCAGTCAAGAATCTCAATAGGACGTTCCTGGCTGGTTGGCGTAATGCGGGTTAGGACTGATTGCGCCTTGTCGTCACCAAGTGCCTTAGTTAAGACATTGCGTATATAGTTGCCGGCTCCGAGGCCAAGACTGGTCTGTTCCTTGATAATAGCAAGAAATTCGTCGAGAACCTGATTCACAAGATCCTGACCAAGACCTTGAACGGAATACATCGCCGCTCCTAGATGTTGAACTTCCCGCGGTGATAAATTTTTTACAATTTCAGCTGCCTCCTCTTCGCCAATAAGCATCATTAGAATTGCTGATTTCTGGGTTCCCGTCAGACGCTCAAAAGCATCCTTATTATCGTCATTCTTGTCCTTCTGAGCTTCAGCCATTTTACCCTCACTTCGTATTCGCTCATCATGATACCCCGTTACAAGAGCGCGGCATCTCTTATGGATTCTGGGTTACGCCATATCACTCTGGATCATCGTCTTGAAGACGTTGGACACACGTCCTGCCTCGTCTCCAACGATCATCCTGATCACAGCAACCTTATCATCATAGGTGTTCGCTGTATCCAGCATTTCTGGCGAGATTGCCGCTTTCTTCGGCTTAAGCTTGGCTTTGATGTCTTCAAGGCTCTCACCCTCCTGAATTTCGACCTGTTCGACCTCGGCTTCGTCATCAAGGCTAACCATTGCCTCACCTGGTGCACCAGCAGCAGCTGGCACCATAATCCGCGAGATCAATGGGCGAATAACACCTAGAACAACTACCGCCATTATCAAAATTGTCATACTTTGCTTCATTAGCGTGACAGCCCATTCCATATCGTACCAAGGTTTGGTTACACCTTTCAGAGTAGAAACAAAGGCTGAACTGCTGACAGTCAGGCTGTCACCACGGTCTAAATCAAGACCGATCGCGTTAATTACAAGCTTCTCAATTTCAGCAAGCTTTTCCTCAGGCACGGCCTGCACTTCGGTGAGCCCGGTCTCCATATTCACTACTTCTAAATCACGCACCAAAACAGAGGCCTGAATACGGGTTATTTTAGTTCCCGGCTTGCGTGTTGTCGATATCGTACGACTAACCTCATAATTTTTTACCTCGCTGGACGAACGGTTGCCAATGCCTCCTTCGGCACCCTTGTCCCCTTGCTCGTCCGTCACTTCTGTCTGAGTTGGTGCCCGGTTGGAGGTTGCACCCGGAATGCCGCGGGCGGTCAATTCAGAAGACGTGTCAGACGAGCGCTGCTCGCTGCGCAAAGCATTACGCTCGGGATCAACCAGTTCCTCGGTGACCTCGCTACGCGTGAAATCAATGCCGAGATTCACTTCGGCCATGACATTGCCTCCACCAACCATGGGGGTGACAATTGAAATAATGCGCTGGCGATAAATATCTTCAAGACGGATGCGGTGTTCAAGCTGCGAGTCTGTCGCTGCCGAAGCTGCGTTGCGACCTGGTTGGGAGAGAAGATTCCCATATTGATCAACTACGGTAACCTCACCTTTAGGCAAGCTTGGAACCGACGATGAAACCAGATGAACAATGGCGCTGATCTGTTGTCGTGACAGTGACCTGCCATCCTCCATCTGCACAAATACAGATGCTGATGGAGGCACCGATGCCCGCGCAAAGACAGATTTCTCGGGAATTGCAAGATGTACACGTGCAGCCACAAGGCCCTCAATTTCACTGATTGATCGGGCCAGTTCGATCTCCTGGCTCTGTTTGAGACGTACATTTTCGACAGTGCGGCTCGATCCCATGGGAATTTCGCTGATTGAGTCATAGCCCTCAGGAACAGAGGCTGGAAGACCCTGTGCCGCCAGTCTCATGCGGGCGGTGTGGTAATCGGATGTAGGCACTAGAATTTCACCTGTCGTCGGATCAAGCTGGACCTGCATACCAGAATTTGTCAGTGCCTCAACAACGCGCGCCTTTTCCGCCTCTGGCATGCCAGCATAGAGCGTCGTCACCGGTGGCTTGTTCAGGAAATAGAATGCTGCAAGACCAATAACGGCTAGCACCACGCCAAAAATTGCAGGGGCAGACCGGCGGATGCTTGGATCGGATGCAATCCGACGAACGCTGGAGAGTGGACCCTTGTTTTCTACCCTGACCACAGTGGTCTTGTTTGAGGCGCCATCTTCGGGTGCTGTAATATCTGTTGCTTCGGCCATCTTACTTTAAATCCCTGAATTACCATTGCTGGTGTTGTGAGCGGAATGATTTCAAACTGCAGCGTTAAACCGGCATGTTCATAATGTCTTTATAGGCGCTGAGAACTTTGTTTCGGACATTCAACGTCATTTGAAAACCAAGCGAAGAGACCTGCTGCTGAACCATAACCTTACTGAGATCATGCTCTGTTCCCATCTCATAGGCCTTTGTGAGGCTAGCGCTGTCCGACTGGGCAGAGGCCACTTGATCCAGCGCATCACCAATGCGGTCTGAAAAATCAGCAACACCCGCGCCCTTGCCAAGATTTTGCTCGGCCCGCTTTAGCACTTCCTGGTGCAGACTCCCGATACTGTTTCCTATTGGTCCAATCGAAGTCATCTCTATCTCCTGTAAAATGTCTTTGAGGGTACTAGCGTCAACGCTATCCCACCTGAATTAACTGTGCGCTGCCATCACCCCATGCGTAGCCTGGCCGGTCTCTGCGATCGCCAATTGCTGGCCAGCCATCAAATGAAGCTTGTCATCCGTTATGATTTCTGACGCTGTGATTTTGCCGTCTACCGACAGCACCAGTGCACGCTGCAAAACATTTTCTAGCTCACGTACATTGCCGGGCCATTTGTAGCTTCGAAGCTTCAAAACAGCGCTCTCATCAAGCCATGGAATGGTAGCAGCCGAGGTGCTGTGCCGATTCAGAAGAAATGTGACGATCGGAACGATGTCCTCCCCACGGTCGGCAATAGCGGTAGTATTTAGAGGAAACACATTCAGCCTGTAATAGAGATCCTCACGGAAGTTTCCCTTACGAATTTCTTCGGTCATGTTTCGGTTAGTTGTTGCAACGACGCGCACATCAACGGCGACATCCATGTGCGAACCGATCGGAGTGACTGCTTTTTCCTGGAGCACCCGCAGTAACTTTGCCTGCAATGACATCGGCATCTCAGAAATCTCATCAAGCAACAGTGTGCCACCATCAGCTGCACGGAAAATACC
>DORE01000185.1:0-977 GCA_003514305.1 Gammaproteobacteria bacterium
TATCGCGACAGATCTGGGGAACCGAAGGAAATGCGTTACCCACGCTTTGTAAAAATCATCATGTGCTGCCACGGAAGAAAATCGAGAGTCTCTGTCCATTCTAGCCCGAAAACGCTCATCTCTTTCACAACCTGATCTTCGGTCATTTTATGCAAAGGCCTTATCGGTACTGAGGAATCCTCTCCTCGATATTCGAGGAGAAAAATCCTACCTTCTGGGCGTAGCGCCTTGTAAATGCCATTGATCATCTCGAAGGGATGAGAGAACTCGTGGTAAGCATCGACCATGATTGCCGCGTCGATGGATTCAGCAGACAAGTTAGGATCATCAATCTCTCCCAGCACCCCTTCGACGTTGAATATGCGGTTTAGTGCTTTCTGCTCCTCAATGAGTTGTAGCATCTCTGGCTGGATATCCACTGAATACACTTTACCCTCCGGAACCATCGCTGCTATCCGAAAAGAAAAGTACCCAGAGCCTGCACCAATGTCTGCGACAACATCATCGGCAGAAAGACCCATATTCGCCACAACCTGATCCGGCATCTCTTCCTGAATCCGACTCGGCCGATTTAGCCATTGCGCCGCCTGATGCCCCATTACGAATGAGATCTCTCGCCCCATATAGAATTTACCGATACCTGTGGTTCTTCGCTCGGGCGCATTTTCATAGCCCGGATGCGCAATGTCCTGCGCGACTGCCACATTAACTAGAAACCAGAGAACAGTTGAAGTCGAAAAGAGCAAGATTGGGTTAGAGTGCGGGAAATAGTTAGTCATTGAACTGCCTTGAATTGCTTAAGTTGAGTGAAATAACGCACCGCACATAACAGTAACGCAACCGGCTAACGACATTGGCCGCGCGTAGTACAGAGCCCTGCAATCCTTTCGAGCGATGGGGTAGCGGCAGTAACGTCTATATTATTGTACTCTTTGCAGTGCCCAAGGACCATCAGCGGGGGGGGGTGGGCAGTGGGC
>DORE01000185.1:1274-4073 GCA_003514305.1 Gammaproteobacteria bacterium
TCAGCGGGGGGGGGCAGTGGGCCTCCAGATGCCGATCAGTGCGAGCACCCGCCGGATCTCGGGATGATCAAGCGCTTGTGGTAAACTGAGGGCTCAAAGTAACGATTGCATGTCGCTCGTTGCTTCAGTTTTCAACAGGATTCAAGAACATGAGCAAAGTCTTGGAAGGCATTAGGGTTTTAGACTTTGGGCGCTACATCGCTGGCCCCTACTGCGCCACACTCCTTGCGGATCTCGGAGCCGAAGTCATTCGCATCGAAAAAGTTAGCGGCTCGGAAGACCGCTTTGTCTCACCGGTCACTGAGGCTGGCGATGGAGCTATGTTTTTGCAGCTTGGACGCAACAAGCTAGGAATGACGCTAAACCCCATGAAAGCTGAAGGACGCGAAATCGTTAAGAAACTGGTTGCGACCGCTGATGTAGTAGTAGCCAATCTGCCGCCTGATACACTGACCGCCATGGGTCTGGATTATGAGAGTCTGACCAAGATCAAACCTGACGTTGTTCTGACTATGATTTCAGCTTTTGGCCGTGGCGGCCCTTACTCAAATCGCGTCGGCTTCGACGGACTTGGCCAGGCCATGTCTGGGAATATGTACATGTCGGGTACGCCTGACCAGCCAGTCAAAGCCTATGCTCCGTTCATCGACTTTGGTACTGCCTCCCTTTCTGCGTTTGGAACGCTCGCAGCACTTTACGAGCGGCAAAAGACCGGTAATGGCCAGGTTGTGGAGGGGGCGTTATTTAATACTGCTCTGACGATGATGAACGCTACCGCCATCGAGCAGCATGCACTGAATGTTAACCGGAAGGCCACCCTCAATCGCTCACAAACATCTGCCCCAGCCGACACTTTAAAAACCATGGACGGCTGGGTTCTGGTGCAAACTGTAGGTGGCCCGTTATTCGAACGCTGGGCGAGACTCATGGGTGAAGAACAGTGGCTGGACGACCCGCGATTCAGAGACGATATCAGCCGCGGGAACCACGGCGAGATTATCAGTGATAGACTCGCCAAGTGGTGCGCTGAGCGGACTACTGAAGAGGTCCTTCACGAAATGGAGACGGCCAGAATTCCCGCGGGTCCGATACTCTCACCTCAAGATGTTCTGAATGATCCGCATATAGCAGCCAAGGGTCTTTTTCATCCGATTGAATTCCCTGGCCTGCCCACCGCTGTCCCAATCATGAAGACTCCAGTAGAACTTTCTGATACGCCGGGCGAAATACGCCATCGAGCCCCGACGCTTGGTGAGCACACCGAATCTATTTTGCATGATCTGGGTTACACGGATGCCGAAATTGCAGAGCTTCGCAGTCAGAGGGTAATCTGACGGTGTAGCTTGTAAGGTGGATCTCATTTTGCCAGAGATCCGGCGAGCCAGCCGACCCTAATTGGAGGACATAATGCCGAAAACGAATAACAAGACCAGCCGGCGAAATTTTCTGCAAAGAAGCTCCGCTTTCTTAGCCGCCATCGGCGCCGCTCCGAAGACACTGAATGGCCAGATTAGAGATGAAGAGGCATTTTGGCTTCAGGTTCGCAACCAATTTACTTTCACAGAAGCCGCAGTGCCCATGAACGCGGCAAACCTCTGTCCGTCCTTCCGCGCCGTGACCGACAGCGTCGAGCGTTTTACTGCAGACATTGATCTGGACTGTTCCTTTAATAATAGAGCCAAGTACACCAACTTGCTTGAACAGTGCCGTAACAGGTTAGCAGCGCAGCTGAATGTGTCCGCCGACGAACTCGCCCTGGTTAGAAACACTAGTGAAGCCAACAACATGATCAACAATGGACTTCCTCTAAAGGCCGGTGATGAGGTGTTACTGTGGGACCAGAATCATCCCACCAACAACGTAGCTTGGGATGTGCGCGCCGAGCGCTTTAGACTCAATATCAAAAGGGTCAGTACACCACAAGCGCCCTCAAGCGAGCAGGAATTATTGGATGCTTTTATACGGGAATTTAGACCCAATACTCGAGTTCTTGCTATTACACAGATATCAAATATCAGTGGCGTCCGCTTACCCGTCGCTGAACTGGCCTCAGCAGCTCATGATCGCGGGATTCATGTTCATGTTGACGGCGCTCAGTCCTGGGGCGCATTAGATTTGGATCTGAAAAAACTGAAGGTTGATTCGTTCAGCGCGAGTGCTCACAAATGGTATATGGGACCAAGAGAAGTTGGATTGCTTTACGTAAAATCAGAGCATATTGCAAACCTTTGGCCAAGTGTTATAGCGCCTGGATGGGGCGATGACTCCGATACCGATCTGATTGGTGCGAGAAAATTTGAGTCACTCGGCCAGCGTGACGATGCTGCGCTGGCAGCACTTGGAACAGCTGCCGAACTTCACGATCAGCTTGGACCTAAACGGATCGAAGAACGTATAAGATTCCTCGCTCAGCGCCTAAAGAACGGGCTTGCGGAGGGCAATCTGAAACTGTTGACTCCGTTGACGGAACGGCTCAGTCATGGAGTTTGTATTGTAAAACTATCAAGAAACCGGGGGAGCGAGATCAGTAACAGACTTTACTCTGACTATGGTATCGCCTCGGCTCCCACCGGGGGGCTAAGATTATGCCCGACGATTTATAACACTACTGAACATGTAGATCGCGCCATTAAGGGGGTGAGAACGCTGCTGGCTTGATCGCGCTTACCGGCGGGGCAAACCCTTACGGAAACGCATCGAACAGTTACAGCACCGATTCATCGGACCTACAACCCGTCAAGGAAATTCAGCATGGCTTGATTAGTTTCAAAAGGAGCTTCCTGCTGAACCCAATGTCCA
>DORE01000235.1:0-7740 GCA_003514305.1 Gammaproteobacteria bacterium
CGCTGGGCCTACGCGTTCCGAAGCAGGAACGAAGCCTGGCCGCCGCCACAGGTCGCAGCTGATGTTGTGCAGATCGGCGACCTTGTCCGGGTAAAGCGAGGGATCGACCACTGGGAGTTAGGGCAGGTACCCGACATACAAGGTGCGTTGGTATCAATATCACCTGCTAACGGCCAGATACTGGCTCTAGTCGGCGGCTATGATTTCCGTTGGAATCAGGTTAACCGAGTGCTCAGTCCCAGACCGCCGGGCTCAAATTTTAAACCTTTTGTCTATGGGGCAGCGCTGGAAGCGGGTCTTTCCGCCTCCTCAACTGTTAATGATGCGCCCTTCTCTCGCGGCGACTATCGGCCCAACAACTATGAAAATAACTTCCTGGGCACAATCACTTTACGTCAGGCACTCAAGGAGTCTCGCAATATTCCAACCGTCCGACTGTTTGATAAACTAGGCTCCAACCAAGTCCTCAGCTTTGCAAACCGGCTGGGCATCAGAACTCAGGATTTCCCACGCAACGATCTAACAGTTGCACTCGGCAGCGCCGATGTTCAGCCACTCGAGATGGTGACTGCCTATGCGGCTCTGGCAAACGGAGGATTCAAGGTTGACCCATGGTTTATTGACAAGATCAGCACAGAAGCAGACGGCGTGCTCTACAGGGCTTCGCCCGCGGAGGTATGCGAAAACTGCGGAGGTCAGATTTCCGGAGCCGAACCGGCTGTTGTTGCTGCTCCACGAGTGTTAGATGCTCGGATCGCATTCATCATGAATTCCATGCTGCGCTCAGTCGTCGAAGAAGGCAGTGGAGCCCGAGTGCAAAGGGAATTGCAGCGGAGCGATCTGATGGGAAAAACCGGCACAACCAATGGGCCACAGGAACTCTGGTTTTCGGGATTCAACCGAGATGTTGCCACAACAGTGTTTGTAGGCTTCGACCAGCCCCAGCCTCTTGGCGAGCGGGAGCAAGGCGCGACAGTAGCGGTACCGATCTGGATCGATTTCATGCGCGACGCTCTTGCTGAGACTCCCGAAGTAACCATGAACCGGCCCGACGGGATTGTCGACCGGCTAGTGGATACACGCTCGGGGGCTCCAGCCACGCCGGGTACTGAAAACTCAATGTTTGAATATTTCCGGGAAGAGCTAGCGCCTCAACCGGCAACTGATGGCGTGCCGGGCGGAGACATTGAGGGGAAGGAGGGCGAAGAACTCTCCACCGAAATCATCTTTTAGAGGGGTATCAATGGGACGTGGCAGATTACACGCGACGATTACCGAAGCGCTTATTAAAGCGGTCAACTCGACCACCGCTGTCAAGTATCTTCTGTTTGCCGGTGTAAAAAGGATGGCACTTCGAACAGACATCGATGAGGATATCTTTCCCGGCCGTTGATTGAGTTTCAATCACATTGCCGCAACTGCAGGTTGCCTTGATTGCACTGTACTTAGGGTGAATATCTGCTTTCATTAATTTTGCCTCGTAATATGTGGTATCTACGCTCCGACCTCTAACGCCAGTGCACCACACCAGCTTTTCCTTGGCTTCTATCGTTTTGGAGGGCGGGGATTCTAACAGAGAAACTGAAAGACGCAAGCCGTTGTCATTCAGCTGATTTCAAAGACTCGTGATTCTTTACGACTTGGTGCATGATCCGCTGAAATAATTCCTTTACAAGCTCCGGGTTAAGGTTCCTCTGCTCACTCAGCTCGGCCAGGCGAGCCAATTTTTCAGCCGCCCGGGTCTCGTCGAATGCAGTCAGATTCTGATTAGCCTTGAGCACGCCCACCCAGTGGGTCAGCTCAAATCGCTCCTCAAGCAAGTCGAGCAGACGCTCGTCGGTCTCATCGATTTTCTTTCGCACGGCCAGCAATTCGGCCGGCACTTTCACATCGCTCATGTAATCCGGTCTCCTTGTATTTAGCGTGTCCTGTCGCGACGCGCTCGCAGTCTCAACTTTTCAAACTGCTGATAGCGCTGGAACTGGATTCTATGCCGCCTCAAAAGTATGAGGCCAGTATAGACTAATGGGTTAGCCCATAGATAGCGAGCCGCATCGATCGTGCCACGATCTTCCGTTTCCCGCTCGACATCCTACTTCATATTTCAAATACTCGTCTCTGTTGCTACCTGTCCGGCTTGTGTATGCTCCTAGTCTTTCATTTTGTCACTGGCAACTCTTCTAAAGACCTAACCCACAACATAAGAGATTAGTCATCGCCAGTTCACTCAAATTTCTGAAGATTGCAGTGCCTACACCTTTGCGGCGGAGCTTTGACTATCTGCCGGTGGTCGGAGCGCAAACGCCTGTCGTGGGCTCCAGGGTAAAAGTCCCATTTGGTCGCCGACAAGTGATCGGTATTTTGGTGGAGATTACAGACACCAGTAAGCTATCGACTGGACAACTCAAACCAGCTCTAGAATGCCTCGACACCGAACCGCTTTTTTCAGCGGAACTTTTTAATGCCTTGCTTTGGGCAAGTGACTATTATAAGCATCCGATTGGCGATACTTTTGCGACGGCTCTGCCTAAGTTGATCCGAACCGGCAGCCCGATAAAATTACCGAAGGTGATCCAGTACCAATCAGTCACGGACGGAAAGGCCATCAATTCACAGCTTGCACGCTCGCCGCGGCAGCGGAAACTTGTCGAATATCTAAAGCAAAATGGGGCTATGTCTGCGGCGCAAATTCGCCAAGCCGGATTCGACAGAGTCCTGCTCGATCGGCTTGAGGAGAAAGGTCTGGTGACTACCCACGCCGCAGAGCATTCAATAGAGGAACTCCGTCCCGGGCCGGTTGTCACTGCCAGCCCCATTCGGCCCAATCACGACCAAGTTAAGGCTATAGCCGCAGTTAAACCTGAACTGGGATTTCAGTGCTCTCTGCTCAATGGCGTCACGGGCTCTGGCAAAACGGAAGTGTATATGCAGGTTATGGCCAAGGTATTACAGGAGGGCAAGCAGTGCCTGATATTAATCCCGGAAATAGGATTGACACCCCAAAATCTCCGTCGCTTTGAGCAGCGCTTCAACTGCCCTGTTGTCGCCATGCACTCTGCGATGACTGATCGGGATCGTCTGCTAGCCTGGCGCGCCACTCGCACAGGCGACGCGCCGATTGTGATTGGGACACGCTCCGCGATTTTCCTGCCAATGGCAAAACCTGGAATTATCATCGTAGATGAAGAACACGACTCATCTTTCAAACAACAGGATGGGCTTCGCTATTCGGCCCGGGACTTCGCGATCAAGCGCGCACAACTAGAAAACATACCGATTATTCTAGGCAGCGCAACACCAAGCCTCGAAACCCTTAATAATGCGCTCGACGGCAAATTTCAGCATCTCAAGTTAAGTCGAAGGGCCGGTCATGCCTCCGCGCCGAAGATGAGCCTCATCGACATGTCTTCCGATCCAGTTAACCAGGGAATCTCTGAAGCGCTATCAGTCAAAATTAAAAAGCATCTGCAGCAAGGGAATCAGGTGTTACTTTTTATCAATCGAAGAGGCTACGCACCGATGTTGCAGTGCGATCAGTGTGGGTGGCGTTGCGAGTGCAATCAATGTAATGCAAGCATGACGGTGCATGCCAAACCCCCTTCACTGCGTTGCCATCACTGTGAAGCACGGGCAAAAATTCCCGCGCGCTGCCCGATATGCCAGTCTGAGAAAATCGGCACTGTGGGGACCGGCACCCAAAAACTGGAGAAATTCCTCAACCGGCACTACAAGCATATACCGGTTCTACGAATTGATCGCGATTCCACACGAGGTCGTGAGGCCTTCGCGCAGCTGACTGACAAAATCAATAAGGGAGAGCCCAGTATCCTGCTGGGCACCCAGATGCTGGCCAAGGGTCACCATTTTCCCGACGTGACGCTGGTGGCTATCCTGGATGCCGACATTGGCCTGTTCAGCCCTGACTTCCGTGGCCAAGAGCATATGATTCAGACAATCGTACAGGTCGCAGGCCGTGCCGGTCGCGCAAACAAGCCTGGAGAGGTCGTTATCCAGACGCAGTACAGAGAGCATCCAGGGGTCAGCGGCTTGATGACGCAAAGCTATGAGCAGTGCGCAAAAGCTCTGCTAAAGGATAGACAATCGAGCCACATGCCGCCCTACACTCACCTTTGCCTGCTTCGAATTGACTCGACTGTCGCGGAGCGAGGAACTCAGTTCGCCAGATACTGCTTTGAAGCCAGCAAACGCCTTAAGCAGCATTTGCAGCAAATCGAATTAATCGGGCCTTTGCCTGCACCGATGGAAAGAAAAGCAGGTCGCTATCGTTTCCAGCTGCAAATCAAGAGCGCTTCGCGCATCCAACTGCATAATTTCTTGCAGCAACTGGCAGTGACTCTCGAGGGCGGCAAGATCCCCCCACAGGTCCGCTGGTCAATGGATGTCGACGCTCAAGAAATGATCTGAATGCATAGCGATGCGGTCTAACAAGTCAAATTTCACTTTAGCTCCCGCAGAGGCAACCGATAATCCAATTGGCTAGCCGGGTCATCGAAAATAAACATCGTTAAAACAACACGTTATAATACTAATTAAGCTAGAATGACCGTTATGACACAGGATTTTGCCAAAATCAGACCTGAGCCGCTGCTTGAGAAGAAGCCGGCCAGCACTCCGCCTGCCTGGTCGTTAATGATCACAGGTGTGGTTCTAGGTGTCACGATTGGGGTGTTTGCATGCGTCCTCCTTTACGCGTCCGGACACGTACCACCGATTAGCCAGGCCTTTGCGTCCAACGCTAAACTTGCGAACAGTGAGTCAGCTGAAGGCGCCCCCGACCCAACAACGGTGTCCGACCTTAAAGAGCCAGCCCTGGAATACGAGTTTTACCGGGAGCTACAGGAGTATGAGGTGCTCGTTAACGCAACGCCGGTGGACCTCGGCGCTCAAGATCCCAATCGAAGGCTGGAACGGGATTATCTGCTGCAAACCGGTGCGTTTGAGCGACGGGAGTTGGCAGAGACAGAACAAAGCCGTCAAAGTGCGCTCGGTCTCAATGTCTTCGTCAAGGATCCCGGCATATTGGGCAGATCGCTCTTTCTTGTGCAGTCCGGTCCCTTCAGCACCCAAGGCGAGCTCGATGACGCTGAAACTGTGTTGCGCCGCAACAGCATTCCTTTTTTACGCCTCACAGCGAAGCCTGACTAATACTTGCATTGCGCCGGCGCTGAGGCGCCCCCTGGGCCACTGAGCGCAGAGCAGCCCAAACTTTACCCGATGGGCCACAACGGGCCGCTTTCCACCTGGTCCGAGCAGACGCTTTTTGTTTGTCGGCAGTAGCTTGAAATTTGGTCTAGACCCCCAATACTACTCGTTTACGATAAACGTATCGCGCAACGCTGCTTGCGGAGAGCGCGATTATATTACCTGGCACACGCGAGGAGCGCTGGATTGAAACAATTTGACGGCACAACCATCCTGTCTGTCCGCAGAGGCAGCAAGGTCGTAATTGGTGGCGACGGTCAGGTTTCACAGGGCAACACTGTCCTCAAAGGTAATGCTCGCAAGGTAAGGCGGCTCTTTAAAGATCAGGTTCTCGCCGGATTTGCCGGAGGTACCGCTGATGCGTTTACCCTGTTCGAGCGCTTCGAAGAGCAATTGGACAAGCACCAAGGCAAACTGACCCGAGCCGCCGTAGAACTGGCCAAACTGTGGCGCACGGAACGCTCCTTGCGGCGTCTCGAAGCGCTGCTTGTGGTTGCCGATCGGGAGACCTCCCTAATCTTGACTGGCAACGGAGATGTCATCGAACCAGAGGACGCCATTATGGCCATTGGATCCGGTGGATCTTATGCCCTCGCCGCTGCGCGGGCGCTGCTGCGCAACACTGAACTAGATGCGCGGGAGATCGTGGAGAAAGGGCTATCTATCGCGAGCGACATCTGCGTGTTTACTAATCAACAGCAAACTATCGAAGAACTGAATTTCAGCTAAGCGCCTAGCAACAAATAGCTGCGACCGACTACAGGACCCCATCCATGTCAATGATGACTCCCAGAGAAATCACTTCCGAACTGGACAAGCACATTGTTGGCCAACAGTCCGCCAAGCGAGCCGTAGCCATCGCTCTACGTAATCGATGGCGCCGCATGCAGCTGGGCGAGAGTTTGCGCAATGAGATTACCCCAAAAAATATTCTAATGATCGGCCCAACCGGTGTAGGTAAAACTGAGATCGCTCGACGACTGGCTCGGCTGGCGAATGCTCCGTTCATAAAAGTTGAGGCAACCAAGTTTACCGAAGTCGGCTATGTGGGACGCGATGTCGAATCGATTGTCAGGGACCTAGCGGACTTAGCGGTCAAGATGATTCGCGAATCAGAGATGCAAAAAGTAGAGTATCTTGCTGAAGACTTAGCGGAAGAGCGCATTCTAGACGTCCTGCTGCCACAGGCACGCAGTGATGAGGCCGAGTCTGGGAATGAATCACAGTCAAGAGCACGGCAAGTGTTCCGAAAAAAACTTAGGGAAGGCGAGCTAGACGACAAGGAAGTTGAGATCAAAGTCGCGGAGGCACCGGCCGGCGTTGAAATCATGGCGCCGCCCGGCCTTGAGGACATGACCAGTCAGCTGAAGAGCATGTTTTCTAACATGAGCTCTGGACGCAAACGCTCGAGGCGACTCACCGTGAAAGCCGCTCTGAAAACACTCAAGGACGAAGAAGCTGCGAAGTTAATTGATGACGAGGAAATCAAAAATCGAGCCGTGGAAGCAGCGGAGCAAACCGGGATCGTTTTCATCGACGAAATAGACAAAGTCACCAATAAGCACGACAGCGGCAG
Organism: Gammaproteobacteria bacterium; assembly: GCA_003514305.1. Classification (GTDB taxonomy): domain Bacteria; phylum Pseudomonadota; class Gammaproteobacteria; order Pseudomonadales; family Pseudohongiellaceae; genus UBA9145. The sequence goes on from DORE01000235.1 coordinate 6,800, forward strand.
CGCGAGCGTCTCTCGCGAAGGGGTGCAGCGTGACTTGTTACCGCTGATAGAAGGCTCAACGGTATCGACCAAATACGGAAGCATTAAAACTGACCACATACTGTTCATTGCATCTGGCGCCTTCCACCTGTCACGACCTTCAGATTTGATTCCCGAACTCCAGGGTAGGCTGCCGATTCGGGTTGAGCTGGACGCGCTGACTGCGAAGGACTTTGAACGCATACTTGAAGAACCAAACGCCTCACTGACCGAACAATACCAGGCACTGCTCGGGGCAGAGGACCTAAAGATAAGCTTTAGCGCAGATGGTATTGCAAAGATTGCTGAAACCGCATGGCACGTTAACGAACGAACTGAAAACATTGGCGCCCGCAGGCTTCATACGGTCATGGAGCGCTTGTTGGAAGAGGTTTCCTACTCCGCCTCTGATTTAGCGGTTGGGCAAAATAAAGAATTAGTGATCGACAGAGCGTACGTAGAAAGCCAACTCGACGAGCTTGCTGGCGATGAAGACCTGAGCCGCTATATTCTTTAATTAACGATCAAATAAGGTCAGATCTCTTGGTTCCGACAGAAATCAAGCTACATAGGAAATCGGCAAAATTGGAGCTCACCTACGCCGAGCGTGAGTCTGTCGTACTCAGTGCCGAATTTCTGCGTGTGCACTCACCTTCAGCTGAAGTTCGCGGTCACGGCCGGGGACAGGAAATACTGCAAACCGGCAAACGAAACGTGACAATCAATTTTATTGAGGCAGTCGGAAACTACGCCATTAAACTGAATTTTAATGACGGTCACAACAGCGGAATTTACAGCTGGAACTATTTAGCTGAGCTCGGTGAGAATGAAGGTTCGCTCTGGCGGGACTACCTTGCTAAACTGCGTAAAGCGGGGCTGACGCGCGAGCCACTCCCAGCCGACACTCAGGTAATCCAAATCAA
>DORE01000235.1:8128-11688 GCA_003514305.1 Gammaproteobacteria bacterium
AAAACCACTCACTTCGGTTATCAGGAAGTTCCCGTCAACGAGAAACACGAGCGGGTGGCCGCAGTGTTCAGCTCCGTCGCGACTCGTTATGACATGATGAATGATGTAATGTCATTGGGAACTCATCGAATTATTAAGCGCTTTACCATAGAGCTGAGTGGGTTGCGTCAAGGCCAAAGAGTTTTGGATTTAGCCGGCGGCACGGGAGACCTCAGCATGCGTTTATCAAGAGTAGTCGGCAAAGAAGGACACGTGGTACTAGCGGATATAAACTCGAAAATGCTTGAGGTCGGGAGAGACCGCATCGTAGACCGAGGCTTACACTATAATGTCACCGTTGCACAGAGCGACGCAGAGTGTTTGCCTTTTGCAAACAACACCTTTGACTGCGTATGCATCGCCTACGGTCTGCGTAATGTTACCCGCAAGGAAAAAGCACTGGAATCAATTTTTAGTGTTCTTAAACCCGGCGGCAAGATACTGGTACTGGAGTTTTCGAAGCCACAAAACCAGATCATCGCAAAGGCCTATAACGCTTTTTCAGAGCTTTGGCCTATTGCTGGCAAGATGATCGTTGGCGACAGTGAAAGCTATCGTTATCTGGTGGAGTCAATTCGCGTACATCCGGATCAGGAGACCTTACTAGCCATGTTAAATAACGCAGGGTTTGTGGAAACCCGCTTTCACAACGTCCTCGATGGCATTAGCGCGATTCACGTCGGCGTAAAGCCCTAAAGACCTCTGCATGGTCAACCCGCTACTTGGCACCCTCTACCTAGCTCCCGCAGAAGAGGCAATCAATAGCCTAATAAAAGATGATCCCCATCTGGCTGATTTGATCGAACAGTTCTCAAATAAATCTCTTGAGGTCGAGACCTATCATCCTGTCATCAGATTTATCGTACAATTTGAAGTGGGTCGAATCCGTCTGAGAAGCCAGGATGGTCCCGCCCTGGGCTTACGTCCGGATGCAAAAGTCAGGGCACCTGTCTCCGTTCTGGTATCCATGTTAGCCAGTGATGCCAGTTCTAGAGGCCTAGTGGACCCGGAATTGGAAGTGTCAGGTGACATTGAGTTGATTCAAGCGCTGCTGCGCGCACTACAGCAAGCTGACATCCAGTGGCGCGACCTACTCGCCGCCACACTCGGCGACAGTCTCTCCGGACAGCTCTTGACCTTGTTCAGGGCCGGCAAGGATTGGGTCAGACAGACCGACTCCCGTTTCAGACGCAATATAGAGGACTACCTAAAAGAGGAAATCCGCCATGTCCCCAGCCAACATGCGGCTGCCAAACTCGCTGAACAGCTGCACGATTTACGCCTTCAACTGGACCGGATCACGGCTCGTGCCCAGGAGCTTGATAAGCGAGCCAGCAAGCTTATAAGCGACTGATAATCAAGAGATTATCGACGCAGACCGCTTGTGGCGGCCATACACAGATGGTATCTTTGCAGCCCCTTTAACAAGAGCTCGCCGCCACGTGTCGAACTTGCTTCGCCTGTTCAGGATACTCAGCATCACCGCAAAATACAGCCTGCATGAATTCGCTGCGGGTCAGCCAGGCTATCTGTTACTGCGGTTGATCTTGATGCCATTCTCTCTGCTCCATCTGTTCTCTGGAAGCACCCAGAACGACAGAAACACGCGCCTGCGCCTCGCCCTCGAAGCACTGGGCCCGATCTACATCAAATTCGGCCAACTCCTTTCCACCCGACGAGATTTTCTGCCGCCAGAACTGGCGGATGAGCTCGCTGCGCTGCAGGATAAGGTGCCTCCGTTTTGCGAACCAAAGATCACTTCTCTCATCAGCGATCGACTCGGTCTGCCTATTTCAGAAGTTTTTAGCTCCCTGGACGAGCAGCCATTGGCATCAGCGTCAATTGCCCAGGTTCACTGTGCCAGGCTGCTCAGCGGCGAAGAAGTTGTGGTCAAAGTCGTACGACCAGGTGTCGAAAAAACCGTTCATGCCGACATCAGACTACTGAAACGACTGGCCAGCTTGCTCGCTCGCACTTCCTCGCTAGGCCGGCGACTGCATCCCCAAGAAGTCGTTAACGACTATGAAGTAGTCATTCTCAATGAGCTCAACCTGCTTGCCGAAGCCGCAAATACATCTCATCTGCGACGCAATTTCGAGAATTCAGGTGCACTGTATGTCCCGAAGGTTTACTGGGACTTCTGTCGGGCGGATCTTATCGTCCTCGAGCGCATCCATGGGATTCCGGTGAGTCACATCGAGGCCCTCATTGAACACCAAATCGATTTGAAAAAATTGGCGGAACGAGGCGTCGAAATCTTCTTCCAGCAGGTGTTCGATCACAACTTTTTCCACGCAGACATGCATCCAGGTAACATCTTCGTTGCGTTCGATAAGCCAGACTCACCGAAATATATCGCCATTGACTGCGCAATAATGGGCTCGTTGAGCAAAGATGACCAGGAGTATATGGCAAAAAATTTGCTGGCGATTTTCCAGCGCGATTACCGACGCGTAGCAGAACTGCACATCAGCTGTGGCTGGATACCCCCGGAAACGCCGAAGCATGAGTTTGAAGCGGCTATTCGCAGCGTGTGCGAGCCGATCTTCGAGAAACCACTGGGTGAAATCTCCTTTGGTCAGATTCTAGTGCAATTGTTCAACACGGCCAGCCGGTTCGACATGGAAGTACAGCCTTCTCTGGTGTTGCTGCAAAAAACCTTGCTGAATATTGAGGGGCTGGGACGACAGCTTTATCCGGAGCTGGACCTCTGGCAAACGGCACTGCCTTATCTGGAGCGTTGGAATGCCCAACGCCTGAATCCCCTTGCCCTATTAACTCGGTTGAAAGAACAGTTTCCGGACTGGATCGATCAACTGCCCCAGCTACCGGCGCTGATTCTTCGAGCACTCAACCAAGCTAACGAGCTCAGCTCTTTGAGCAACACTCTGGAAAGCCTTCGCCAGAAGCAAGAGCAAGAGCACGCCCAACAGCGCGCGCGCACTCGTTTCGCAGGATACTTGGCGCTGGGAATCGGCGCTCTAACGCTGGTTCTTCCTGTCGGAGCCAGCATCAGCAGTGCTCCTCTCAGCTCGCTTGGGCTAGCCGGCATAGGGCTCTTCCTTTTGTTTTTTCGCTAGCGAGGGCGCATACTGCAGGTAATATTATTAGTCTCTGTCAGGCGGTCTCGAAGGTCCATCTTCACCTCCAAGACTGCGGTTATTGCCTCGTTCGGCAAGAGCATGATGCAAGCCCAGATCAACCGGGAAGCACAGCCACTCCAGCGACTGACAAGTGCACTGTTTGCAGATTACACTCAGGAGAAACCTGTGGCGCAGAGGCGAAGAACAAGGTAATACGCAGAAATGAATATAAGTGAGGCTCGACTGCAACAGTAACGCTATCTAAGATCGGGCTTAACAGGCTAGCAGCATCGTCTATCGAGCGTGCAAATCAAGCTGCTTCTAACAGCGATTTGAAAACGAGGCATGGGTTAAGACCAACGCGGTCATCGTTAAACCGGTGAGGCCCGGTGAATCCGAAGTTGACGTAAGCGAAGTTTTGGCCCAGCGCCACCGCCA
>DORE01000235.1:12081-21046 GCA_003514305.1 Gammaproteobacteria bacterium
CTGGAAGAGAGGAAGTCTGCCCAAGCAGAAGAGTCCTATGTAGCCGGCCTTTATGCAAAAGGTCTCAATAAGATTCTCGAGAAAGTCGGTGAAGAGGCCAATGAAACGATCCTGGCAGCCAAGGACCATCAGGGGTCGGAGGAGACCAAAAACCAGGTCATCCATGAAACCGCGGATCTCTGGTTCCATACGCTGGTTATGCTCAGTTACATGGATTTAAAGCCCGAACAGGTGTTGGAGGAACTGGAAAAACGCTTTAACATATCGGGCATAGCTGAGCAGGCATCACGTCAAACTTAGTTCACAGCAGCCGAGCAAATGCAGGCTGCTGGTTTTGGAGGTTCAAGATGGGTTTAGGTGGAATAGGTATTTGGCAGTTACTGATTATTTTACTGATCGTTTTTATGCTGTTTGGAACAAAAAAGCTTCGAAGTCTCGGGTCGGATCTCGGTGGCGCCCTTAAAGGCTTCAAAACAGCCATGAAAGACGAGGGCACTCCGACTGCGTCCAATGATTCCGAAGAGGCCTCCGGCGAAACTATTGAAGCCACGGCTGAAAAAGTCGAAACAAAATCCTGATCGCCCGCCTCAGGGCCGGCACTAATCATTCTCCGACAGCAAACGTCGGCTCTAAATAATGTTCAACATCGGCTCCTTTGAAGTTCTCCTGATCTGCGTAATTGCGCTTTTGGTACTCGGCCCTGAGCGCCTGCCCGGTGCGATACGAACGGCCGGGTTATGGATTGGCCGATTCCGACGAAGCTTTTACAAAGTCAAGTCAGAAATCGAGCGGGAGCTAAATGCCGACGAAGTCCGCCAGCGGCTTCACAATGAAAGCATTTTGGCTGATTTAGAAGCCGCCAAGGAAAGCGTTGAGGGAGCCGCTAGGGAAACCCAGGCGTCAATCGATGAGATCGTTAAAAGCGGGGATGTTGATCCAGGAGTATCTCCGTATACCGATGGGCATAAGGCCACTTCGGATGCTGAGAGCCAGGCAGTCCAACCAAAAACGATAGTAGAAGAAATCAATTCCGTTGGCGAGGAGCTCGAGCTAGCAGGAAAGGAGATCAAAGAAAGCCTTTACGGCCTCGGCAAGAACCCTAAAACGGCCAGCGATAAAAAATCGAAAGACATCGATCTAAGCGACTCCAGAGAATCAGGCGAGGCTCCATGATGAGCTCAGCTGGGGAAGAACAAGAACTCTCTTTAATCGATCACCTGATTGAACTTCGGGACCGCATTCTAAAATCAGTGATCGCTATCGTAGTCTTGTTCCTGGCGCTTTTTGCTTTCTCCAATGACATCTACACTTATGTTGCTACGCCACTAATTGACGCATTGCCCGAAGGATCAACTATGATAGCTATTGATCCCACTTCTCCATTTTTCGCGCCCTTCAAGCTCACCTTCTATGTAGCTTTCTTGGTCGCGGCACCTTACGTACTCTTTCAGCTGTGGTCGTTTGTCGCGCCCGGTCTTTATCAGAATGAGAAGACCGTTGCGATTCCGCTCTTCATTTCTTCTGTCTTGTTGTTTTATGGCGGCGTTGCCTTTGCACGCTACGTGTTGTTTGGGTTTGTATTCGCTTTTTTTGTCTCGGTCGCGCCTGAAGGCATTTCTGTCGCGCCCGACATCAATAGCTTTCTGAGTTTCGCGCTTACCATTTTCCTTGCCTTTGGAATTGCTTTTGAAGTGCCAATTGCAGTTTTCATATTCATCTGGGCCGGCATCGCCGAACCGGAATCTCTGACAGAAAAACGACCTTACGTGATTGTTGCGTGTTTCGTTATGGGTATGTTGCTCACGCCGGCCGATCCTTTCACTCAGTCCATGCTAGCAATTCCGATGTGGATGCTGTTTGAAGTCGGGATCGTTGCCGGCAAGATGATCCGCAAGAGACAGGCGAAAGAAGAGGCAAACCAAGATCAGCAGAGCCCACCTGCCCATTGAAGCCCCAGCATCAGTCAGCTTCTGAGCATAAACGTCACCGGCCCATCGTTTTCGAGAGCTATCTGCATGTCAACACCAAACACGCCGCTCAGCACCGAACCATGTTTCTGGCTCGCCTTGGTGACCAATTCATCGAACAGCTGTTCAGCCTGATCTGGTGGCTTTGCTAAGGAAAATCCAGGCCTAAGCCCTTTATTGGTGGACGCGGCCAAAGTGAACTGAGACACCAATAGCAAATCGCCTCCCGCGTCCTTAAGTCCGACATTCATCTTGCCTTCATCATCAGCGAACACCCTATAGTGAAGGAGTTTGTGCAACAGTTTATCGACGTCGCTACTGACATCTTCTTTTTCAATCCCTACGAAGGTTAGCAAGCCGGCACTAATTTCCGCATGCAGCTCGCCATCAATGGTAAGACGTGACCAGTTAACGCGCTGAATTAGACCAATCATACCAAATCGTTCCAACAAATATTAAGAGGAGCAACATGCGAATTATTCCTGGCCAGCAAGGCTCTTAGCTATTTCTTCGGTGGCACGAATCAGCGCATCAACAGTGCCAGGCTCAGAGGCGGAGTGGCCAGCGTCACGAACGATGTGCAACTCAGAAGCCGGCCACAGACGATGCAGATCGAGGGCATTAGACAGAGGACACACCATGTCGTAACGACCATGAATGATGCGCCCAGGAATGTCACGAATCTTCGCCATGTTGTCGAGGATCTGATTGTCTCCAAGAAAACCGCCATTCACAAAATAATGTGTTTCGATTCGGGACAGCGCCAGCGCATTATGGGGCTTCGTAAATTTAGCCAGCGCTTCGGCGCTCGGCCGCAATTTTGAACAACTCGCCTCCCAAGCTGCCCAGGTTCGGGCTGCTGCCATACGAGCAACCTCATCGTCACCCGTCAATCGACGGTGATACACACCAAGAATATCTCCGCGCTCGGCCTCGGGCACTTGTTTGACAAGCTCTTCCCAATGATCTGGAAATACCTGATTCGCACCGAACCTGTAAAGCCAATCCAAATCTATCTGCCGACACAGGAAGATTCCCCGCAGAACCAAAGCTGAGACATTAACGGGGTAGGCCTGAGCGTACAACAATGCCAAGGTTGATCCCCAAGAGCCACCAAACAGAACGAATTTATCAACGTTAAGGTACGTTCGGATAGTTTCAATGTCTTCGATAAGTTCCTGGGTGCAATTCTCCTCTAGACTACCGTGAGGCGTTGAGCGACCGCACCCGCGCTGATCGAACGTGATGATTCGGTAAACCGCCGGATCATAAAATCGTCGAGAGCTAGCGTTGCACCCTGCCCCTGGGCCGCCATGTAAAAACAGAAGCGGCACACCATGCGGGTTACCAGCCTGATCCAAATACAGCGTATGCTGGTCGGATACTTTCAGTTGGTGACGTTTGTACGGCTTGATTTCCGGATAAAGAACATTCATGGCTGACCTGACGAGTAAAAACTATCGCAAAAATAATATTAGGGCAGTGCGTGGAGAATTTACAGCGGCGCCACCGTCAGCCGCGAGCAACCGTTCCGCGAGTTATGCGTTTGCGTTGATTCTCTGTCAGATAGCGTTTACGCAGACGGATATTTCTCGGAGTGATCTCAATGAGCTCGTCGTCCGCGATAAACTCCATTGCCTGCTCCAGACTGTGCAAGACTGGCGGGGTCAAGAGAATATTCTCATCACTGCCTGAGGCACGTATGTTTGTTAGTTGTTTTGCCTTAGTCGGGTTTACCACCAGATCGTTGTTCCGCGCATGCAAGCCGACAATCATCCCCTCGTACACTTCGGTGTTCGGCTCAATGAAGAGCCGACCCCGATCCTGCAGGTTGAAGAGCGCATAAGCGAGGGTCTTACCTTTTACCATAGAAACGAGCACACCGTTGTTACGCTTGGCTAGCTCGGCCTCCTTGTAGACTCCGTAGTGATCAAAGACATGGGTCATCAGACCTGAGCCGGAAGTCAGACTGAGAAAAAGCGAGCGAAATCCGATCAGGCCTCGAGTAGGAACCAAAAATTCCATGCGCACCCGTCCCTTGCCGTCTGGCACAAGATCGCGCATCTCTGCGCGGCGGTTACCCAGCTCTTCAATAATGGAACCCTGATGCTGCTCATCACAGTCCACAACCAGCTGCTCATAGGGCTCCTGAGTCACTCCTTCCTGTTCATGCAGAATCACTTCTGGGCGCGATACAGCGAGTTCGTAGCCCTCTCGACGCATGGATTCAATAAGCACTGACAAATGCAGCTCGCCACGACCAGAAACTTTGTACTTGTCCGGTGACTCACCTTGTTCGACCCTGAGTGCCACGTTATACAACAGCTCGCGATCTAGTCTTTCCTTGATATGACGGGTGGTCAGAAACTTTCCTTCCAATCCGGCAAATGGCGAATCGTTTACTTGAAAGGTCATGCTGATGGTAGGCTCATCGACGCTCAGAGCCGGCAGGGCCTGCGCATGCTCTGGATCACACAGGGTGTCCGATATCTGAAGTTTGTCGATGCCAGTTACGCAAACGATGTCCCCCGCCTCTGCTTGATCGACGTCGACTCGCTCGAGCCCAAGATATGACTTTACTTGAAGAATCCGGCCCTTACGAGTGTCACCAAAACGACCGACAATAGCCACGTTCTGGTTGGTTGCAGCCTTGCCCCGCGAGATGCGACCTATCCCAATCACACCGACATAGCTGCTGTAGTCCAGCGCGCTGATCTGCATCTGAAAGGGCTCTTCCACCGCCACTGATGGAGGCGGCACCTTTGCGATAACTGTGTCAAATAAAGGCCGCATGTCTTCGCTCAGCTCATCGGCCTCCCAGCCGACCACGCCCTGCAGCGCAGAGCAATAGAGTATCGGAAAGTCAAGCTGCTCGTCGCTAGCGCCAAGTTTGTCGAACAGGTCAAAAACCTCGTTTATTACCCAATCGGGCCGCGCACCCTCACGGTCAATCTTGTTGACCACCACGATGGGATTCAGACCCTGGTCGAAAGCTTTTTGTGTGACAAATCTGGTCTGCGGCATTGGCCCTTCTACGGCGTCTACAAGCAACAGTACAGAATCAACCATCGACAGAACTCGCTCGACCTCACCGCCAAAGTCGGCATGACCCGGCGTGTCGACGATGTTGATACGAAAACCTTCCCAGTTGATCGCAGTATTCTTGGCCAGAATAGTAATACCTCGCTCACGCTCCTGATCATTGGAGTCCATCACCCGCTCAACTTTTTCACCTCGCGACCGCAGCGTGCCGGACTGCTGTAACAGCTTGTCCACCAACGTAGTTTTCCCATGATCGACATGGGCAATAATAGCGATGTTTCGAAGTGAGTTAGACATAAACCAGTGTCCACCTAGATGAAGCTCGATGGCAATTTCAAGTTAAAGGCTTGTAGCAGGCAAGAGCGCCCGTCTTAAGGCGGGGCGAGTATACACGACACCGGTAGCAGACTGCCAATTCAGATTAAATAGCTTGTCAGTGACTGCCTGATGCGTAGTGGGCACCTTCAACACGGCCACCTCGCTCGACGCGCGGTCAAGATCCTCAGCCACCTCAGTGATTAAGTGGAATGAAGCAATCGCTTCATCGAGCTTTCATCAATCGAGTTACCCTTCGGCAAAACTCTTGGCTTTTGCCTTAGTCAAAGGTCTGTCAGCGATCACCACAGATTACTTAGGGATGCCTTTAAAAAATTCGTCAATGCCAGTCTCATAAGCCTTTTTGAAATCGGCTTCTTGTTCTCCATGCACAGTGGGCGTTACTCCATAAGGTCGACACCACTATCGATTACAATGATCTTCGCTAAGGTCTGGCTGGCAAGTTGCGGCACGCAATTCCGACCAAAATGTATTGATGTTCCGTGTTTGCTTCAGGCCGGGTGGCCTGAAGTACTGAACGCTTCAGCATCTAATACATTTGCAAGTTCTCTGACGACACGAGCATTTCCTCAACGATCTTCTTAATCGCCCTCCGAGCCCAAGCTGGTTCGATGGAAGCTGCGGAATTCCGTCTCCAGACACAGAGCTACTTCGTTGAATGCCAGCCTGAGTAATGTGCCGCCTGCGTAAAAAACAATATGGCTCAAGACGATAGAGAAGCCAGAAATGAGTGCACCATCGCCTCGCTCATGGCCCCTCTTATAAGAGAGCTCTAACGGCGTTGAGATAGTCGCCCCATTAAGGTGCATTGAGTTTTTTTTGCATTATTTTAGTGCAAGCTATTTCCGTCCGCTTTGCCTGAGTCAAGCTATTCGCGGTCTGCAACGCTCGCCAAAGTGGCATATTTATTGCAGACTTCCTGCGGTACACGGCAAGCCTGATGAAATTTGGCTAGCCACCTATCAACAAACGACTTGAGTTCGATGAAATACTGACTAATGCGCTCGAACTGGAAGTTGAAACCTGCAAAATCAGGACCTGGGATCTAGTCGATTTTTGAGACGCTTTATCAATCGTTTAGCCTGAGGACGGTGAGCAATCGGCACCCAACATGATCGAATCTGATTAGGAATAAGGAGAACCAAAGACAATGAAATCAAAACTGGAATATATCTGGCTGGACGGCTACAAGCCGACCCAGAGCCTGCGCAGCAAAACGCGCGTTGAAACTGATTTTGGCGGCACACTTGAAGAATGCCCGATGTGGTCCTTCGACGGCAGCTCAACGTTGCAGGCCTCAGGAGATGATTCAGACTGCTTACTTAAGCCAGTAGCTATAGTTCCCGATCCAGATCGCGCCAGCGCTTATCTCGTCATGACAGAGGTTCTAAATGCCGACGGGACGCCTCATTTGTCAAACGGCAGAGCTACAATAGACGATGACGACGAAGACTTTTGGTTTGGTTTTGAGCAAGAATACTTCCTCTGGGACACCAAAACTAATTTGCCCCCTGGCTTTCCGCGCAATGGCTACCCCGGACCCCAAGGCCCCTACTATTGCTCGGTAGGCGCATCCAACGCGCACGGCCGCGATGTGGTCGAGGATCATCTCGATCTGTGTCTGGAAGCAGGCATCAACGTTGAGGGGATCAACGCGGAAGTTGCCGCTGGGCAGTGGGAGTTTCAGGTGTTCGCCAAGGGCGCGAAGCGCGCTGGTGACGAGACTTGGATAGCCCGCTATTTGCTGGAGCGCACTGCGGAACGCTATGGTCTTGCCATAAACTGGGAGCCAAAGCCGTTGGGCAAAGAGCTCGACTGGAACGGTTCCGGCATGCACGCCAATTTTTCAAACAAAATCATGCGTGAGTCTGGCGATGAAGCCGTGTTCACAAAGATCTGTGAGGAGTTCGGCAAAAACATCGAGCGCCATATCAGCGTATATGGTGCCAACAATGATCAACGCCTCACTGGTCTTCACGAGACCCAGTCCATCGACATGTTCAGCTACGGTGTTTCAGACCGTGGCGCGTCGATCCGTATTCCGGTCGGCACGGTCGAAGACGGCTGGAAGGGCAGACTTGAGGACCGTCGCACCGCTTCCAATGCCGATCCATACAAAGTCGCAGCAGCGATAATCAAGACAACAAAGGAAGGTCTGGCTTAAGGCTACCTTCCGATTTTGTCACTCAAAGCCCGGCCGTGCTCGCGCAGCCGGGCGTCTGGTTCAAATGACACACTGCCATCTTTTGGCTTACCCGAATTCTAGATAGTCGATGCACCATTATGGTGCAATAATAGGGTATATGATTTAGTAGTCGCCGCCCAATTGCACTGCTTAACTCAGGTGCTCTGAAGACAATCGCTTCCACTGGCCTGCGATAATCCATATGTTGGTCGGCTTTTCGCGGAATCATGAATGCGGTTGAGCGCATCAAATGGTTCGGCTGCAGGATTTTTAGAACGGATGTGGACTAAAAAGGTCGATAGTGATACCGGACAATATTCATAAGCAGCTGCTCGATAGCCTGAAAACCGGCGTATTACTGCTGGATAGCGACCTGCGGCTTAAGTACATCAATATGGGTGCTGAGCAGCTGCTCGCGATCAGCGACTCAAAAGCCAACAACCAGTTCATTGGCGAATTGCTATTAGACGCTGAGGAAGAAATTCGGGAGATTCGCATGGCCCTGGAGAGAGGCATCAGCGTGACCCGCCGCAGGGCGGAGCTCCATCTTAAGCATAAACGTTCCATCTTAGTGGACTACACAATCAATCCTTACGAAGCAGACGGCGACGTATCCGCCTTGGTTGAACTGAACTCACTTGAACACGCCCAGCGCATCAATCAGGAGGAAATTCTCAGCGCAGCTAGGGCCACCACTCAGGAACTGGTGCGGGGGTTGGCTCACGAGATCAAGAATCCGTTGGGCGGCATTCGCGGAGCAGCGCAGCTGCTAGCCAGCGAAATTGACGAAACGGAGCTACATGATTACACCCAAGTGATCATCGATGAAGCGGACCGCTTGCATAATCTGGTAGACCGCCTAGTCGGCGCAAAACACACGCTAGCCTTTACTGACACTAACATTCATGAAGTCCTGGAACGAGTAAAAAGTCTGGCTGAAGCCGATAGTGCCAGCAACAACATTCACATCATTGCCGATTACGACCCAAGTATTCCCACCTTACGCGGAGACGGAGAGCATCTGATCCAAGCGATGCTAAATTTGGTACGAAACGCTATGCAGTCTATTAACTCTGTCGAACCTCGAGTGGGCAACGGCAGAATTCTGCTGAGAACCCGCGTGGCACGTAACATTAGCATCAGTGCAGCCTTTTACCGAATCGCCCTCAAAGTAGACGTCACAGATAACGGTCCAGGCGTCCCTCCCCACATGCTGAGCACGATTTTTTATCCCATGATTTCAGGTCGAGCCGAAGGAACTGGCCTTGGATTACCTATTACCCACTCCATCATAAACCAACATGGGGGCATGATTGAGTGTAAAAGCAAACCCGGCGATACCATTTTTTCCGTAGTACTCCCCCTGACAGTAACTCAGGCGGACGGCAAGTAAACGAGAGGCGTGCAATGCAATCAGCAAATGAAGATGCGAGAT
>DORE01000021.1:0-1175 GCA_003514305.1 Gammaproteobacteria bacterium
AGCGAAAACCGAATAGGTGAATCAATGTTCCAGTATCCCATCGGCATTGACATTCTGGCTTGTTTGGCTCTTTCAGCCATCCAGCTGTCTTTAGAAGGCGCACCCTCTTTCAAACCCAAAATCATTTCGGTACGATCAAGCCAACTGTTACCAGACACAAACAGCCGTACAACTCCTGCATGCGTAACTCCTCGGTCTTCAAGCCGTTGAGCCGCTCGCTCAATACTGCCGGCGTCGGCCATACCAAATGCAATCTCTATCGGCATTAACACATCGATGTCAGAAGCAATAGAGATCACTGCGTCGTTCCACTCCGATGACCCGCCATGAGCCATGAGGAGGACTCCAAACAGTGCTTCATTACGCCCGCTGACTTGTGTTTGCGTCCCGTCTATCTGATTAGGGCGGATCAAACAACCCGACAAGACCAAGCAAACTGCTAAAGTGAAGAGGCCATTAAACTGCGAATACATAGCGTTTATACTTGCTTGAGTTAAAAGTTAGCGTTGATCCCAAGCCGTAGGTTCGTTCCTGGCTGATAATTATTGAGAATGGTATCTGCGGCAGTAATTTTGTTGAGCCCCTGTATGCTCTGCCATCTAGCATACTCCTCGTCAAAGATATTAAAGACACCAACTCTAACCGAAATGGCATCACCGATCCTCAGGTCAGCAACGGCATCTAGAACTTGGTATCCTTCGGCTCCCGTTACGCTGTCAGAGGAAACTTTTGTTTTTTCAGACACGACTGTCCAAAACAGCTCTCCCCCCCAGTTGCCGGCAGTGCTGTCATATCTCAGACTGTTTACTAAATTCACTGGATCTACCGAATCTAGGTGTTGGCTTGTATCTTTGTCTCTACCCATTGCGTATGCGATAGAAGATCTCATCCTCCAGTTATCATTGAAATATAAGAATGCCGTTGCTTCCGCCCCTTGAATTTCGACATCGTCAATGTTCTGGTTTTGATACAAAGATACCGAACCGCTTCTGCCGATATAGTTACTCGATATGAAGTCTTTGTAGGAGTTTTTGAAGACAGATATACTCATGTATGCGTTTTCATAGTCCGCGCGAAGGCCGAATTCAAGACTCTTACTTGTTTCTGCTTCGATGCCAGGATTAGGCACGACAGCGTATCGGTATGCGAGATTCGCGAAAGCCTGATTAGACTCA
>DORE01000021.1:1494-20329 GCA_003514305.1 Gammaproteobacteria bacterium
TGAAGTTTGGTGGACGATAACCTTCAGCGTACTGTGCGAATAATGAGTAGGCTTCGCTAAAATCATATAGCGCACCGAGACTTAGAGAAAACTTACCATCATCAAAGTCTTGAACAGGATAGCCATAGCCTTCAACCGTATTAGTTCCATCTAGCAACGCGTCCACTGTAGCAGCCAATTCATAACGGTCATAACGAACGCCAGGGATGAGCGATAAACCAATATCCCCAATTTCCACCTCATCCTGCAAGTAGAAACCTAGCCTTGTTGTCGTCGTATCTGGGAAGCTTTTGTTCGGGAAAACCTCTGCCGGCGCCATCGGGAAAGCTGAAATTGCCTTTGATATAGAGCCTGAAGAAATTTCTGTGTCGGAACGGTCTCTTGGACGCGATGTCTCTGTCTCATCAAAATTGAAACCGTAGGAAAAATTATGGACGAAAGATTCCGTTTCGATTGACTTTCTCAGGTTTAAATTAAGTGCCAGAGTTTCTTGTTCAAATCCGAAAGTTGTGTCCCTTATCGCAGCGGTGCCTGCAAAGGATCGCGGGTTTCTGGGATCGACAAATGAATAACTTGTCCTTTCCTGCACAGTTCTTTGCGTAGAGTCAGTATTCTGAAAATTCGCTAGAAATTGGAGATCGTCAAAGATTCCAGAGCTACGCTGTAAGTTATACTCTAGGCCTGTTCTTCTGCGTTCTGATTCGTCAAAACCCAGTGAGCTAGTCACTGCACTCCCGCCCCTTCCAATCATATCTGACAGAAGATTGAAGTCGCGACTTTCGACAAATGACTCAAAACTTATGGCCAGATTTTGATTTTCAGAAATATCCCAAAACGCCTTTATCAACCCACCTTGCGTGTCTCCATCTTGCGGATTGACTGAACCAGCACCGTTGACCTGATGCTCAGAAAAATCTCGTTGGGTTAATTGAGCAATCAAGCCGAGGTTGCCATTTTGAACAGCGGCCGTTGCTCCAGCTTTAAGTTGATCATCTGCATCTGAAGCAGAGGTGCGTACCCCAAAATATGTTCCACTGTCACTTCCAACATAGTCCCGAGCGGTTTTTGTCTGGAAAACTACCGCACCTCCCATTGCGTCGGCTCCATATAATACTGATGCGGGACCTCTGATGATCTGAACACCTTGTAAGTTGTCCATCTCAAAGGTGTCTTTACCGTTCCCGTAATAGATATCACTACTGCGAACACCGTCGATAACATGTAGGACACGATTGCCACCTATGCCGCGAATAGTGAACCCTTGATTGCCGCCTCGTGAGTTTGTTCCCATTGAAACACCAGGCTGATAGCGAACAACATCGTCTAAATCATCAACCATTTCTTTTTCGATATTTTCAATTGTGACCAGAGATACCGTGCCTGCAATATTCTGAATAGTTCTGTCTTGTCGAGTGGCTGTCACAGTTAGCTCTTCAATTCGCTGAGAGCTTTGCGCTCCAGCGCTGTGGTTAAAAGCAGTGGCAACTAGGAGGGTGAAGTTCAAGACGACACTCCAACGATTTTTTGAAAACAAGCGGGATTTGCAGCGCATAGTGTAGACCTCAAAAAAAGTCTGGCTGGCTGCCTCAGGAGTAAGTGAAGGTTGGCTGGCTCGACAAGAGAGAAATGGTAATAGCGAATTAGATCATTTCGTGAGGATTAGTTTCCCGTTAGAAGTAATCCTTAAGGTATAAAGTTCCCCATTGTGCTCAATGAATACGCACGATCGGCCCTTGAACAAGACTTGACTATTCAAAGGAGCCGCTGATTTAAGTACTTTTTCAGCAGTCATCTCTAATCTCACGGAGCGCATCGAATACACTTGAACCTGCAGTGCGATGCGAATGAAGGAATATTATCCGAGATGAGAATTTATTGCAAATGATAATTATTCGCATTCGTAGTTTATTTTCGATCAAAAGACTAGGAATATCTGCGTGGTCAAAGTTCGTGACTATGAACTACTAACGTGTATGCGGACTGGCCGTTGACGCTGCGGTCCGAGAACCCAAAAATGAAGATAATCGCAGACCACAAATGGATTTCATTGGTATGTAAATCTCCATCACAGGGTCGATCATGAAGAGTCTTGGTTGATTATCATGAAGTGCCTCATAGTCCATCGATGTTTGCTTCGATTTCAGATGAACCCACTAAATCGGTTGATCACTTAGGTTCCACTACTCTGCTCCTCCTCCATTAGCGCGCGATATAATCCGACACACATAAAAATCATAACTACCGAAAAAGGAAGAGCGCTGCTGATGGCTGCTGTTTGCAGTGCGCTAAGTCCTCCTGCAAGCAATAATACCGATGCAACTATGCCTTCAGACACAGCCCAGAATATTCTCTGCCAGATCGGCGGGTTTTCATTTCCACCGGAGGTGATGATGTCAATTACCAAAGAGCCAGAATCTGAGGAGGTAACAAAGAATGTCACAATAAGAACCGTTGCCAACAGCGATACCAATGGAGCCGACGGCAAACGTTCAAGGAAAACATAAAGCGCAGTTGGCATATCAGAGATCACTGCAGAAGTAATTTCACCTCCACTATCGCCTAATTCAATAAACAAAGCAGAATTTCCAAAAATGCTAAACCAAAGAAAAGTGAAGCCCGCGGGAATAAATAACACGCCCAGAATGAACTCTCGTAAAGTACGGCCTCGCGAGATGCGGGCAATAAACATGCCCACGAAGGGAGACCACGAAATCCACCAGCCCCAGTAAAACAGAGTCCACTCCCCAAACCATTCGTTTGGTTCGTATGCGTAAACATTGAAGGTCAAAGACACTAAGCTACTTAGATAATTGCCAATATTCTGGACAAATGCTCCTAGTAACGACGCAGTTGGGCCCGCTAACAATACAAAGCTCATTAAGAGGACAGCAAGTAACATATTCAGCTCGCTAATCCTGCGAATACCACCATCTAACCCTGTTACGACTGATAAGGTTGCCATGAACGTAATGGCGACAATCAATAGAACCTGTACGTTCGGCCCAACAGAAACTCCAAATAAATAACTCAACCCGGCATTTACTTGCGTAGCACCAATGCCAAGAGATGTGGCCACACCAAACATCGTAGCTAGGACAGCAAATACGTCCACAGTATTGCCGATTGGCCCATATATCTTGTCGCCTATAATTGGATACAGTGAGGATCTGATGGTTAATGGCAAACCATGCCGGAATGCGAAATAAGCTAGAGATAGGCCAACCACAATATAGGTTGCCCACGCTTGAAATCCCCAATGGAAATAAGTGAGCACCATGGCGCTCTGAGCTGCATCTAGGCCTGCAGCTTCACCTGACGGAGGCTTGGCGAAATGAGTGATGGGTTCAGCAACACCAAAGAAAAGCAGACCAATTCCAACCCCGGCACTGAATAGCATGGCAATCCAACTAAGATAAGAATATTCTGGGCAAGAGTCATTTGGCCCAAGTTTGACATGCGCTACACGACTCAGAGCGAGATACAGGACAAACCCAAAAAAAAATGCAACGACTGCGATGTAGTACCATCCCACGTTGGTAATCAACCAGTTTTGCACTTTTGCGAATACAACAGCAGACTCGGAACTGAAAACCCCTCCAAACACGCTAAATGCAACAATTAATGAAGCCGCCGTGAAGAACACTGGTCTATGGATCGAGGTAAGCATATCCTCTTCACTTCTTTGTTCTTTTAGCTCCACAAGACAACTTACTCCTTATGATAGTTGAACTAGCTCTTCGCCCAAGGCATTCCGAAGCGGATATAGATAATCAGAGAAAGGTTTCCACTTTCCAAAACCTAATCGATTGACAGGTTGACGAACTTGCTCTGAACTTGGTGTGCGAATATTTCGCTTAGTCTGGTAAAAATTGAGGCATGAATCCTCAAACGGGAGTTCACAGAATTCCAAAATCCTTTTTACTTGACCTTCTAAGTCATCAACGACGTCCTCATTGTTTACCTTAAGCACGTATCCCGGTAGTACCTTCTCCCAATGGTTCATAAGGCCCACGTAATCACGATAATAGATACCAATGTCGCTAAGATCGTAGGTAAACTCTTGCCCCTCAGCAAATAGTTGCTTATAGCCACTCCAGCAGCAATCCATAGGGTTCCGCCTCGCATCAATTATTTTTGCATTCGGCAGCATAAGTTTAATTAGGCCTATATGCCTGAAGTTATTGGGCATTTTATCTACGAAACGACGCGCCCCTTTGCGATGGCAATAAGTCTCATTGATATATCTCTTCCCAAAGTCTTCAAGATCATTTTCCGGTATTTGCTCAAGAATAAATGGATAGCCAGGGCAAACTCCTTGCACGCTTTCACGACGCAACTTTTGGGAAAGAGACAGCACATTAGGGAGCTCAAGAGTTCCATCAACGTCAGAGTGACTGGACAGAATTTGTTCGAGCAGTGTAGAACCAGCACGAGGCAGCCCAAGAATAAAGATTGGGTCCTTCGCGCGAAACCCGCTTCCGCTATACGAAGCAAAGAAGTCTCTTGTAAATACTTTTTTTTGTGCTTCAAGCTCTTCAGTCATTTTCACAGCTTTATATCGACTTTGTGCCTTTTTCATCGAATTGCCCGCCTCATACTGCTCGTAAGCGGCTGCGAAATCCTGTTCATCTTCATAGGCTTTGCCGAGAGCAAAGTGTACGTAAACACGATCCATGAAGGATAAGTTAGCGTCTTTAGTCAAAGACGCCAGCTCTACTAGTTCCGCCGCTGTAAAACGATACGTCTTAAGATTAGCAAGCGAGTAGAAAGCCTCGCCTTTCTTCGGATCAGCTTTTATCGCTTTCTGGTAGCAGGCTACCGCACCGGTAGAATCACCCTTTGTTTTTAAGGCATGTCCTTTCGAGATCGAAGTGACAGGATCATCCGGAAGCCGTTGGAGTATTGCATCAAATTCAGCAAGCGCCTGCTCAAAATCTCCCGACTGCATGCATTCAATCGCATACAATGATCTAAATTGCAGATTTTCAGGTTCAGTTTTTAGCAAGGACTTTGCTTGAAATAGAGCTCTTTCGAATTGCTGCCTTTTCCTCAAAACTCTGATGAAAGCAATTTGAAGCGGAGTGTTCTCGGGGTCTAATTCAATCGCGCTTTCCAATAAAAGCTCGGCATCGTCCAAAACCCCCAATCGGATCGCAATATCAGCCAGCAGACGCATGCCCTCCACATGATCGGGAGCTTGACGCATAAAGTCTTTGCACAGTTTTTCCGCCCGAAGTAGCTTGCCCTGCGAAATCAAATCAGTTACGGCGATAAGAGGCTTCGGCAGCCTCAATAGATGGTCCAGTTGCGCATCAATGCGCTTTGCTATGGCAATCTGACCTTGCTGTTTCAGAAGCTCTGATTGGGCCTTGAAACTACTTATCAAGGCTGGGTTCAGAGAACAAGCCCTCTCGTACGCTCGCAAAGCCAACGTCTGTTTTCCCAAAGCTCGATAGGTATGCCCTTCTTCTTGATGAGCACGGCCATGTTCGGGCGCAATCTCTTTCAGAAGCTTAAGGGCACGCAGTGCGTTGTCAAACTGTCGACAGTAACGAAAGCACACTGCCTGCATGTAGTAAACGTCCGGCAGCGTCGACTCAGAGGCAGAATATATAGAAAGTCCTGCAAGAGCCTCCTCGTATTTGCCGAGCTCAATCTTTTTTTGGATTTGATGCAACTGCTGGTCAGGCTCGGCACTGTTCATTAAATCTATTTATTTCCAACCATTAGCGCAGCAGGCGCCTCTGAGGGCGCCCTAACTGTTGTATTATGTGTAGTATTCAGCAATGTCAAAAATCATATCTTAGCCTCATACCAGCTGTGAGGGGTCGCGCATAGGTAACCCGTTGCCGATCGTAAATAAAGGATCGTGCAAGTTCAGCGCGCTCGTCGGTGAGGTTATCGACAAAAAATTCCACCGACCACTGATCAACAGCAACACCTCCGGTGACACCCCACATTGTCCAGGCGGACATGCGGTCTCGATTGATTGAAATGATATCGCTGTACGCTTCGTCAGAATGAGTGACGTGCGGCATGATATGCGCAATTCTTCCTCCGCCAAGTTCCCACTCATAGCGGGCACGCAGATTGGCTTGAAACTCCGGCGCGAAAGCCAAGGGGTCGCCTAGCCTGACATCGTTAGTTGGCGTGATGACTTGCGTAATTTCCGTGTCTAGAAACGAAAAGGCGCCTGTTACGGTAAGACCCTTAATTGACGCTGGCGCCCAAATGAAGTCGCCCTCAAAGCCAGTCACGTCGGCATTTGCAGCGTTATCCGAGAAAAACAGATTGGTGATACTCGGATCAAAGATCGTTGTCTGCAGTCTTTCGATTTCCGACCGAAAGATTGCGGCATTGAAGCGCAACGTGTTGTCCAAAAGATCTGTTTTCCAACCAACCTCAAGATTAGTCAGGTCATCGGTGTCCACCGCGAATGGAACACTAAAAGTACCAGCGGGGTTGGTTGCCCCACCAGGTCGATTCAAAAGACCGGGTCTGAAGCCTTCCGAGAAAGTAAAGTAAAACAGCTGATCACTGTTAGGTGTCCAGTTCAGACCGAATTTAGTGATCATACCATCAGTCGATGCGGTATCAGGGTTGGGAGAGCTGAACAGTTGGTCTAAATTGTTTCCAGCATTGTTGTCATCTGTGGCCCCAAAATTACCGAAGGACCCTGCAGCGCTGCCCTGCAGATCAACGCTAATATCAAACCAGCGAGCCCCCACTAATAATGAAAAGGAATCGCTCAGATCGACCGTCATTTCACCGAACAGGCCCTGTTGCTCATCGGATCGAAGCACATCGTTGCGGAAAATAACACCGTCCGGCCATTCCCCTGGAAATTTTACGTTGGCGCCTTGGGCGGAGAAATTTGGCCCAAAACCTGAAACGCCATTAAAGGCAACAGCATTTCTCGAACCAAGATATGTGAAACTGTTTACCTCGCGCAATTCCAAGTGGCTGTAGAACCCTCCAAAAGTGGCCCTGATAGCTCTATCTGCGTCTGTAGAAAAGCGCAGCTCATGGGTGTTAATGTTAGTCTCAGTCAGGCTGTTCACAAACATATTTGGCGCCTGGCACGTACCTGCTGGGTCTCCAGAGGGATAGGTTACACTGCCATCACAGACATAATAGGGAAGATACTGACCAACAAACATATAGTCAGCATAATCTACGAGCTGCTCAGCTTCTCGGTCCGTAAACGCGCCTGCGTAAATCGCTTCCAACTCACCTATCCGACCCTCGAGCGTCCAATTCGTATTGCTGAAAGAATCTTCCAGCCGATCATTCTGATAGCGCTGAATCGAGAGATCACCAACCGTTGGATCCGCAAAGAAGACACCATCAGCCTCTACATTTTGCCGCATGTGTGCAACTGTGAAGCTCCAATCCGGATTAATTTCCCATAACGCGGTAACGCGCGCACCTGAATAAACCGCATCATTGAAGTTTTCTTCTGATTGTGCAGCGTTATCAGCGTCAAGGAACGTGACGCCGCTGAGGTTAGCCGTCGATTGAAATCCTGCTCTGCCAGGAGACACTGGGACACCATTAGCGCGCACAGTCCCCGCTGGCCGAAATCGGCCACTCTGAGTCAGATTCAACGACCCGGGGACGTTGTTAATGTAGCCGCCTTGACTATCAACGAACACAACCCCTCGCAAAGTGAGGCTGTCACTCACAGGCAAGTTAACCACCGCTTCAACGTTATTGCTCATTTCACCATTTTTAGTCCAGGCTGTACCAAACTTCATCTTTGCAGACGTTGCAGAAGGATCGGGTTTGTTTGTAATCAGCCTAACTGTGCCCGCTTGGGAGCTAGCCCCAAAAAGCGTGCCTTGTGGTCCTGACAGCACTTCGACCCGCGCAAGGTCTGCCGCATAAACGTCAAGGTTACGACCAGGTTGGGCCAATGGCTGCTCGTCAAGATATAGAGCAACATTCGGAGCGAGGCCAGCAACACCGGCTGTTGTTAGACCGGGAGTTGTCGAAGCAACTCCTCGAATATAAATTGTGTTCTGGCCAGGACCGCTTCCGCCTGCCGTAACATTTGGCAATTGAATCAAGTAATCCTCGAAGTTGGAGACCCCTAATTGATCAAGTGTTTCCTCTTGAATCGCAGCGACGGCAACCGGAACATCCTGCATGCTCTGCGGACGTTTAGTCGCCGTGATGATTACTTCTTCAATTTGGCTATAAGCAGGTGACGCAGACAGGCTAGATAGCGTTATTGCTAGTGCAAGCGGCTTCTTTCGAAACATAAATTCCTCGATTCTTCCGATTCATGTGCGACGAATATAACGTATTGAAATTACTTTTTCAGTACCAAAAATAAAATCCGCTGAGAGATATTGCCCTATGATTATAATTTATGTATGTATATCAGTATTTTATATAAGATTCTTCTAAAAATATGTCGATAATTTAAGTTAGCTGGATTCGAATTTATACTTTTATATCAAATTATATGAAGCTAGATTTACGAACTAGCAAGAAATTGATCCTTTGGTCTGATTGAGTCCGTCAGATAAACTAAATGTAATGTACGCAGCCAGAAAATAATGACGTAACAAACTATGAAAGACTATGAAGACCTCCTAATCGCCCTGCGCCGGATCACTCGTGCGATCGATATACATTCCAAGAAACTGCAGAAGAGATCTGGACTGACAACGTCTCAATTGCTGGTCATCGACGCCATAGTCAAACTTGAAAGACCAACGCCATCCAGCATAGCTCGTGAAATCCTTCTGTCACAAGGAACTGTGACGAACCTTATTGACAGAATGGAAAAGAGAGATCTTGTGAAGCGCGAAAAGTCCGACCGCGACGGCCGTTCCGTACTTATCGCTGTTACTGATGATGGGCTGAAGCGACACAAAGAATCTCCAGATCTTTTGCAAGATAATTTCCTGGCAGAATTTCGAAAACTTAGCTCTTGGGAACAGCGCCTGCTCCTGTCGTCAGTTGAGCGGATTGCCGCCATGATGGATGCAGAGCAGATTGATGCCTCTCCAATTCTTACAAGTGGCGCAATCGGCATTGATGACAGAAAGTAATTGCATCTGTTCTGAATGGCGCTACTGTTCGCTTCAAACTTAGTAGAGATTTTGGGTGTCCCGATGCCGAAAGAATCGAAAGAATTGGACGGGTCGCGGAAGTCGAGAAGCTGATGGTTCATGTTGACCTTTTTTCTTCACTAGGTCCGTCTTGTTGTTCAGGATAGAAAGAGTAGCAGCATTAGCCCTCTTCAACGAAGTAGATTGCTCATAGGTAAGCATTGATACGTCATTAGAAATTGCGTAGCAACGTGAGAGAGAACTGCTAAAGTAACTAGTGGCCAGCGCTGAACGCCCTAATAGGATTTGAAGCAATTACATGTGACATCACCATAACTTTCCTCAAGACATAATCACTTGTATCTAAAAACATCGTCTGATGTCTTTTGATAACACTTTATTATTGTAGGACTAGTACTTGTAAGATCGTGGCAAGGTTTTAAAGTCATCTAGGCAAAGAAAAGTAATAACTTTGATTAGTCTTGAAGGAAATCACGTATAACCAACTTAGAAGGAGCTCACATCATGTTAGACCGACGAGGGTTTGTCCTGTCTGCATTGACATTACCGTTACTTCTTAGCGGCGCTAGAAAAACTTTATCCGCTCCTGCTGATAAGATGGTAATGGCCATGCATCAGAATACGTCAAGCGGGGCAGGATTTCGCGGTTCGCTGGAAGGTTGGGCTCGTGCCGGAATAGAACTCGTTGAATTAAACTCGACACTGCTTGACGGATTCCTAGAAACTGACTCACTTACAGGAGCGAGAGTTCTTCTGGACGACCTCGGTCAAACGCCAATTTGCGCCGCTGTGGCTTTGCCAGATCTCTGGATACCCGGGCCTGCACGAAAGTCATCCCTTGATAGCTGGAGGCGACGTTGCGCGCAATTTTCAGAACTTGGCGTCCAGAAAATATACTCGCCTTCTCTCACTTTTCGAGAAATTACTTCCGCTGATTTTGACGCGACACCTGAAGCTATATTTGAAACTGCCGAAATAGCGTCGGGCTATGAGCTAATTTGCATGATTGAGTTCTTGAGAAACTCAACTCATCTGGCAACGCTCCGTTCGGCACTAAACATGATACGAGCTGCTGATCACCCCAACGTACGGCCAATGATCGACTTTTTCCATTTCTGGTCAGGGCTCAGTAAATTAGAAGACTTAGATCTTCTGAAGCCCGGAGAGCTCGAACATTGTCACTTCCAAGATTTACTTGATGCGCCACAGGAACTTACGGACAACAGATATCGAGTAATACCTGGGGATGGGATTGCACCTTTGAACGCCATACTCAGCAAACTGAAAGAAAAAGAATACACGGGAGCACTTTCCGTTGAATTGTTTCGGGAAGAGCTTGTTAATGGCGATCCATACTCCGTTGCTGCAGAAATAAAAGAAAAATCTGAAAAAGTTATGAGCGACGCCGGAGTGCTTTAAAGATACATTCTTTACATTTAATGCTTTTAATCTAAGCGTTGCTTATCAAAATCACTGGTAGCTTGGTTAGGTTTCGAAACCAATGCGGTTCTTCATTGTAGGCGAGTTTTTTCCGTCGCATCCAACCAACTGTAGAAAAGTGGGAGCGCCCACCCATAAATGCCTCTAGGTTGCGAACGTTTCTATCCAACACGTTACCGCCGTAGCCGCAACTAAAAGTCCGCTTAAGTAGAAACTATCGCAAAGCTGGGGCTTCGTCTTCCACGCAAACCAGAAAAAACCCAAACCACCAAGTGTCAGTATGACGCTGAGCAAAGCCATTCTCATCTTTAATATTACTCTTTTAGTGCTTCTCGATTAAGTTGTTGCTATACGGTGAAAATGAGTTAACCAAGCTCTCCTCGTATTGCTCTGAAATTTTGAATTCACGCAGCATTGTGATTAGCTCATTTAGCGTAAGGCCATCTAACCTGAATGACATAGGACCGATTGTAAGCATGAACACATTACATTTTTTACAACCGGTTAACGCACAAACACCGAGCTCAGTGTTAATGTCTGTTGTACACATCTCTTTGATCATATTCATAGCCTTTGATAGTCGCGTTCGCATTGCAACTTTTCATTATGTTTTAGGGCCTCGTAAGCATTTTCAAATGCTGTAGTTGCTGATATACGCAGCAGTAAGCAGATATTAATGCGAATGATTCTCATTTGCAATATAAAATGACAGATACTGTGTCTGTCGTGAAACAACGGATTTGTCTGATTTTGACGTTACAAAGAAACCCCAGCTTGATGTGGAAACGTCACTGCTCAGGAAATTTGCTGCCGTGGTATTATTGTGGTTGTATTTATTTATGATATTCATAATCCATCGGTTGTAAGCTTGCTAGGCCCTTGAACCACCCCATCTGTAGAAACGTTAATGAGGAATTAAATGAAGAGAGAGTTTGCGCTAAGCGCTGTTTGTGTGAGCCTATTGTCATTGCTGCTCTTTTCGAGCCATCTCAATGCTGAGCTATCTAAATTGGAATCCGGCGAAGACAAAGCAATTCTCAAAGTTGAGAAAATGTCTTGAACTGCATGTGTTGTTGCCGTGCGCAACTCACTGAGAAAGCTTGAAGGGGTCGAATATGTCGAAGTGGACTATGACTCAGAAGAGGCCATCGTGATCTATTTGCCTGCGGTTGTAAGCACCCGGGCGATGATGCAGGCTACTGCCAACATTGGGTTTCCTTCAACAGTAAAAATACCGCCACCTCCCAACGCGAGCGATAGTTAATTAAAGCTATGAGCAGGCCTTTTTCTCACAAAACGAAAATTCGCTCCAGCCATCTGCTATTCGGCGGGGTGCTATCGTCAGCTCTGTCCAGTATCTGCTGCATTGGTCCATTCTTCTTTTTGGCTACTGGCATGAGTGGTGCTTGGATGAGCCGGGTAATGATAATAGAACCCTACTATCCTATTTTTGTCTTAGCTTCACTTATTTTTATTTTCTTAGGAGGCTGGCAGCTCACGCGACCAATAGCCTGTGCAAATGCTCCAGTTCGGCAGTCCACTTCTTCTCCAGCAACCGAGCCGCTAATCGTTTTCATACTTACGCTGCTTGCAACCATAATTCTGCTGACCAGTAAATATTGGATCTTGTGGATCGCGGAATAGGGCTAGCCCGCAGGCCATTGAAGTGAGATGTGGTTGACCATCTGCAAGGGACACATGATCTTTCGGCCCTAGGTTCGAGTCATTATGCGACAACCAACCAAATCCATGAGATCCGTGTTTGTACTCTGAAACTAGACGTGCGACTAGTTCCCGATGTCGCTGTAGGTGTGACCACTATGTCTGCTATCACTCGAGATAGAGACTCAAGTTCTCAGGGAATGTGAGCAAACTTGGTCTTATTACTCGGCAAAACTTCTTCGCAGGGTGGCGATTAAAGGATCTAAAACTTCAGCCTGACTGAAGTCGTCTTTGTAGTATCCGGTATAGACGGCAACGACATCTAATATGGGATTTACGACAAGCCCTTGCCCTCCCCAACCACCTTTAAACATAAACCCATCATCATCTATGCGGTCCCACTGGTAGGAATTGTGTGATCCATCGATATTGACAAGATTCGGATTTGGTTGATGGAGGAGTAAATTCAAAGTTTCGTCAGAAACAATCTTTTCGTTGGAAACAATTTCATAGGAAGGCGTGAATAGAAGACCGAATCTTGCCATGTCTCTCATGTTCGACAAAAACCCACCGTGGGTAAGTGGGATTCCGTATCTATAAGCAAGAAACGAGGCGTCTGACTCTGCCCCTATTTTACTCCAGACCTCATCAGTGAAAACATCGTGGAAGGGCTTCTGTGCGATACTTTCAATCAACCAACTGAGAATGAAAGTATTAACCCCAGAATATGAGAATGAAGTTCCTTGATCACTGACGCGTTGTGCTTCTAGAGTTCGAAGAAAATCATAAGGGTTGTCGGGAGAGGCTTCATCTCGGTACCCATCTCCGATGGCCATTGAATACTGGTAGTAACAAGACTTGCGATTGGAGTAGTCATCTTGGCAGTCGAGCCCCGATGACATATCGAGAATATTCCTTACCTTAATGCCTGAGAATGCAGATGATGAAAGCTCAGGTATGTAGGAATCAATAGCTCTTGCCGTATTGATTAGTCCTCTTTCTTCAAACAGTCTTACCAACAATGCCGGCATGATTTTTGTTACTGACCAATATATTGGTTTTTCATAAGGCTGCATCCGAGGATAGGACTCAAATACAATCTTCCCCCTATGAAGGACAATCATTCCTAATATGGCTGAAGCCTCGCTTGATATAAATTCATCAAGTTCAACCGGACCCTCTTCGGTTTCTACTTGAAGCACGTCAACATTTTGGCCCGCGGTCTGTAGAATACTCACACGGCCCCGACGATACACGTTCACAGTGGGAAAAATCTGGTGAACATTCTTATGCATCCATGCCATTTGGTCTCCGGTCGCTGTCCACCATATATCGTCAACCGGAACGGATAGATGCCTCGCAGAAGTATAAGGTGCATCACGAAAAATATTCAACTGATGCTCATCTTGACCATATACCACTGGTGTTTGTAGGGCGAAGTTGCAAACAAAGGCTGCCCCAATAGTCTTAACCGGCCTCAGCTGAATCATGTGATAGAACCGCCTCGCAAACCCAACTCGTGAAAAACTTCGATCACTTTTTATAAAATTTATTCCGTAAGGAAAGATCAAATTTTTGATTTATTTAACCGGCATGAAATTGCGTAGGTATGTTGAGCTACAGTCCCACAGCAACCCCCTACGATATTTGCACCCTGGTCAATCCAATTCAAAGCGAAGTCTGCGTAAAAGCTTGGGGACAGGTCATCTCTCATCTGCAGCGCGCCGTCGGTGCTTTTACTCCCGTCTAGAAGCCAATCTTCCGGCACGCTAGAGAATGCGTTGCCAAAGCCCCCGACGTAGAGAGCTCCACTACCAGCGAGCGACGCCATTGCGTCAGAAATCCTCTCTGGCGGGCAGCAATTAGCTAATACACCTAGCGGAGCAAATGCACGAATAAGCTCAATGCAATCCGTAAGAGATTCACCGCTTCTTAGACGGTTAGGCTCACGATCATGGAGTGTTAAACCAATCATGACTGGGACACTAAAAGCATTAGCCGCTCTGAGAGCCGCCTGAGCTTCATTAATTGAGGACATTGTTTCAAATAAGAAGAAGTCAACACACGGCTCCAGCAATCTCATCTGACGTTGATAGAGAGATATTAGAGTAGTTTCGTCTAGGACCCGATCAGGTCGGTAGCTTCCATTTTGAGGCGGCAAACTTCCAGCAACGAGAATTTTTCTCTCTGAGGCATTGGACGCTTGCTGTGCTATCTCGCCTGCCAACAGATTTAACTCATCAAACCGATCTTCTAACCCTTCTTTTTCTAAATCAGAAAATATTACGCCGTAAGAATTCGTTGTGATGATGTCCGCTCCGGCTTCAATATTCTCGTTGTGAATTTCCAATACAGCGTCGGGTGCTGCTAGCAAAGCATTTGCAGACCAAATTGTATTCGGCACATCAACCCCTTTCATGGCTAAGGTCTTGCCCATTCCCGCGTCTAAAATTTTGACACTACCATCTAAATTAAGATCTTCTTTGCGATTGACCACCGTAATTCCCATGATTGATTATTAATGCTTCACTTTATTAAAAAGTTTGACTGATTGTGACTCTCCGAACCATGCTTTTGAAACTTCTTGAGGGTTCGGACTATCGACACAGCCATAAGGATATACAACAAGATAATCGGCAATGACCCCACAAGTGAGGCCGTTTGAAGCTCACGCAAACCGCCAGCGTATAAAAGCGTCAATGGCAGCGCCCCCAAACTCAAAGCCCAAAATACTCGGAGCCACCTAGCGGGCTGTCCAGACTTCCCAAAACTTTTGGAAGAACCAGACGCCAGAACGTATGAAGCCGAATCATAAGTGGTTGCTGTAAATATTAGGCCAATGATTGCGAGATAGGCGAGCCAAATCTTTGGATATGGTAGAAATGATATAACTTCAGACATCATTACAGCCGGACTTATGCCTTCTCCCACCTTTGTAACTAAACTATAAGTCCCTTCTAGCTGTAAACTCACGCTGAAATTACCCAAGACTATAAAGAAAAGCGCGCAACCCGCGCTTCCGTAGCCAATTACTCCCCCAATTATTTGTCTGATTGTTCTGCCCTCCGACACCCGGGCAACAAACATGCCCATAAATGGGCCGAGAGCTATCCACCATGCCCAGTAAAACACAGTCCATGACTCAACGAAGTCGTTCCTCTCCTGAGGATCACTCCAAGTTAACATCTCGAAAAATTCCCCCACAAAAGTGCCCAATGAAACGACGCCCATTTCAAGGATGAACCTACTTGGGCCAAGAATAAAAACAAACCCAATAAACAACAAAGCTAGGTAGAGGTTCACTGTACTCAACACCAAAATGCCTCTATCTAAACCTCTGTACACACTGAATATAATAAGCATTGTTGCAACGATTATGATGCCTATTTGTAATAATGAAGAATCCGCGATTTGAATTAATTGACTGGTCGAAGCCGACACTATTGCGATCCCAAATCCTAACCCAGTAGCGGAACTCGCGATTACTCCAAATAAAAACGATAGATCTACTACCCGGCCTGGCCATCTAGCTGTGAAACCCTTTAATACTGGCCGGCAAGCTTCACTCAAACGAAACGTGGGACACCCTTCCAAGTAATGAGAGCAGCCAAGGGCGATAGCGGGAAGGCAATAAAACGACCAACCTATCGGACCCCAGTGAAATAATCCGTAAGCTAAAGCCCACTTTAGAGATTCGTCAGATTTCGGGGATAATCCAAATGGGGGGTCGATATAATAAAATACCCATTCTGTGCCACCCCAATAAATCAGGGATCCACCAATTCCCGAGCAAAACAGCAAGGCGGCCCATTTAGGAGTTGAGTAATGGGGCTTTTCTGATGTGCCGAGAACTCGAGAGCCATGCGGACTGCAAGAAAGCCAAAAAAGAAAGCTAATCGTAAAAATAGCCGTTAATATATATAACACCCCCACTTGAGTAGTCACAAAAATGTAAAGCTCATTTAGGAACAAAGTGCTTGATTCGGGTCGCAGCATAATTACCGCAGTGATGGCCAACAGTAATCCAGAGCTTCCAAAAAACACGGCTGGGTCGATAGCCGCTACCAAATCTGAGTTAACCTCTGATGTAGCGGTTTCGGAGCTTTTAACGTCAGGTGCCTTATCTAATAATTTACTACTCAAGCTAACGGCCTCTCCCTATTTTTCCCCGCGCATGAACCCCAGACACTTTAAATAAGCGTCAAGCTAAATCAGCTAGTCCAAAAGTCGAACCACTTCTATAGAAATCTTTATCTTTCATATGCCCTGAATAGATTTTTAAATTGTCGGTATCGCTGCATGATAGCTGGAAGCTTCTGTTCCTCTGGCGTGAGCAAAAGCCTCAGTTTCACAAGCTTTCGCCCTAGCTGACGACTGCCACCCAGGGCTGATAAAGGCACTGAAAATATGAGCCCAAGAGTCAAGGGTAAAACCCAGTAAAGCAAAGGTGACGAGAGCCATGCCAAGTATGCCGTTGTTACTAATCCTATTATCGTCTGACTACCATGACGCTGCAGCAGGAAGACGAAAGGAAAAGATTTTCCGCAGCGCTGCTGTTCGGGCCAGCCTGAGTCCTTTCCGCACATGATCTCCCAGAGATGCCTGGTATGCAAAGACATTACAATAGGCGCATGCAGAATAGAGAACAATTGTTCAATTACAGCGCCAATAATAAGTCTTGCTCTCTCACGTCTTGGCTGCGGTTCGCCCAACGCCATTACTAGACCGAGGAGCTTGGGCAATAATAGAAGACTAATAGTTAGCGCAAACAGGGCAATCATTCGCGGCGAGTCGAATATTTGAATAGCACTTAATGACGTGCTGGTTAGACTCAAACCTTCTAATAGCTGTGAATTGATTCTGGAATATAGAAGCAAACCCACTAATACTGACGCCAACCACAATGGTGAAATCAAATAGTTCATCACGCCCATCACCATATGTGCTCTGCTTGGCCAACATAGACCTCTCGCGTTTAATACGCCTAGATGCTGAACATTACCCTGAGCCCACCGGCGATCGCGTACTGCTGCATCAAGGAGAGTCGGTGGGCATTCCTCCCAGCTCCCCGGCAAATTAGTGACCATACGCACGTTCCAGCCAGCTCGACGCACAAGAGCAGCTTCAACGAAGTCATGAGACCGGATCTCTCCGCCAAACGGACGCGGACCGCTCATGATAGGTAAACCGGCAGATTCAGCAAAAGCGCGCAAACGAATGATGGCGTTATGCCCCCAGTAATTGCCATCATCTCCCTGCCAGGCACTGAGACCACGGGCAAAAACTGGGCCGTAGTTTGCGTTAGCATATTGTTGGAGGCGAGCGTATAAGGTTTCGCCCCCAATGAGCCGCGGTAGAGTCTGAAGGATGCCCAGATCCCTGTCAGCCTCCATCTCCCTGACCAGAGTGGTAAGCGTTGCTCCGTCAATCAGACTATCTGCATCTAGCACCACGAGAAAGTCATAGCGATCGCCCCAACAATTGATGAAATCGCGGATGTTACCAGCTTTACGCGCCGTGTTGCGCTCACGCCGTCGATACCAGACTGGCATGATCCCGGACAGCTCTTCTCGAAGTCTGCCGATCGCTGCTGTCTCTGCGGGCCATATCTCTGATTTATCGGAATCTGACACAACAAAGATCTCGAAATGTTTAGCTTGCCCAAGTCGGTCGAGGTCTTCAGCCATTGCTGCTAAGGATGCGCAAACGCTGGCCGGATCTTCGTTATAGATCGGCATAAGCAAAACCGAGTTGCTGATTAGCGGCGCTTTCGGGTCGGCTAAAAAATGATCTTTGCCAGTTATAAGTCCTGCGATCGCTGCCATAGCCGTAATCGCTACCCAGCTAAAAGTCAGGGTGAACAACGCTAAAAGCAACCAGAGCAACGGCAGAAAGTAGGGGCTGTCCAATCCCAATGGTGCAGCTTCGATCATGGTTAGAGGCAGCAAAAGTTGCATCTGGTAGCTCGCGACAATAGTAAGAGTAATGCTGCCGCCAAACGTTATTATGCGAGCCAGTCTTGGCTTAGAGATTGACGCGGCTGCGCGCTGCTTCGGTTGAAGCGGGAGGGCCTGCGTTGGCATCGCCATGGCTGCCGCGGGCGGAGTCGCGGCAAAATACGATGGCAGTGCACGAGTCATCTCGTCCACCGGTACAGCCAGGTTTCGCCCCACTGCCTACCACCGACCTCAATAGCAACACGGAGTTCGGCCAGATCGGCATCGCCTGGGTCGAGCTTTAAGTAAACGCGATAGTTTCCGCTCGCCCCAACAAGGCTCGCGCTGACGTTAGTGATTTTTCCAGCACTGCTAAAGGCATTGACTTGAGCGACATTTGTCTCAGTTGAAAAATCGTGGATGCTGTCGCCGTCACTAAAATCGATAACAAACACTCGCTCATCCGAGCCTTCGTCGCCAAACGCAGGTTTACCGGCCGCGGTTTCCAGGATCAACCCCGAATGCGGCGCGCTGAGTGGTTCAGCTCCCCAACTCATTCTATAAGCGAAATAATAATCTTGATAGCCACTGAGGCCTCGCGCTGGTTGCCAGAAGGCAACGATGTTATCGATTGTCTCTGAGGAACTGGGAATTTCCACTAGGATAACCTCACCCTCTCCCCAATCACCTTGCGGTTCGATCCATAAAGAGGGG
>DORE01000064.1 GCA_003514305.1 Gammaproteobacteria bacterium
CGATGCCGCCGTCTACGGTCTCGCACTTTACGCCGTTGGGCACGGCATCAAAATGCAGGTCAGAGCGGCCCATGTGGCAGGCATCCTCCAGCTTATCCTTGCCGCTGGGGTATTGGTTGAAGTTAGCAGACGTTTTCTGTTCGGCAGTGATCCTCAGTCGTTAATGATGATGGCCGTCGCCTCTGTTGCTCTCATTGCGAATATCAGTTGCCTGCTCCTGATCGCAAAACACCGTGAAGGCGGTGCTCACATGAAAGCCAGCTGGATATTTTCAGCCAACGACGTGGTCATCAACCTGGGGGTAATACTTGCGGGGCTGCTCGTTGCCTGGACCGGGTCCAACTACCCAGATCTGATTATTGGCGGAATTGTCGGTGGCATCGTCTTGATGGGTGCCAAACGCATACTGGCACTGAAAGGCTGAACCTTTCGGGGGCAGGCGGTCGATTATCGGCTTGCCGTTGCCAATCTACGGGGAGTAAACATCAATGCACAGTGAACTGAAGCCATCCTATATTGCGGAGCTTGAGGCGACAGGCAGGGCGGAAGGCGCAGGCGATTTCCAGACAGCCTTCACCCATCTGGAACGTGCCCATATCCTCAGCCAGAAATATGCTCTGGCGCACGCTGCAACCCACTTACGGATGCTCAGACTGGGTTGGCGAACAAGAGACGTTCGTGAGGTGCTGGGGCAGTTGACCCGAACCATTGCCGCCCTGGTCTTTTCCCGAATTTGGGTTCCGGTCGGAAACACCGGTCGTGCAAACGTCAGCGCGTTTGCACCCATGCCGGTGCCCGAGGATTTGGCAGTGGTGCTTTCGGAGGCGGAGGGAAGGCGTGACTAGAATGTTCGCTTTTGTTTATGAGCTGATTTCGAGGTATTTGACGACCAGCGATCATCGTTTAAGATGAAGTTGCGGTACAGGGAGAGGTCCCGATGGCCGCGACCGGCGATGAGGGCGCGTGCCGTCACTGGCTAACCCCCGAACCCCTCCTCTCTTCGAGCAACAAGTCTTTCAAGTAACTCGCTCGCCTGTTGGCATTACTCACTGACTTCGCCATTGAAGCAAAATGGCTGCTCTTCCCCACGATATGAACCTCGGCTTCTGCACGAGTCACCGCTGTATAGAGCCAGGCTCGATCTGAGATCCGCCCCTTCTGGATTGCGACTACAATTCTTGGGAACTGGCTACCTTGAGCCTTGTGCAGCGTAATCGCATAGCCCAGTTCCATGCAGTCGAAGATTTCCTCCGTGATCGGAATTTGCTCACCTGTATCCAGCGTCACCAAGCCATAGGTGTCCTGGTCGTCCTGATAGCCACGTTCGGTCGAGGTTAAGACGCCCAGAGAGCCGTTCTGAATACCGAGGTTGTAATTATTTTTAGTGAACAGGATAGGGTCACCCAATCGGAGATCCAGGTAGAAATTCTCGCCATAGAGGGTAAATTGCAGACGCTCACCATCCGGGTTAAGCAGCCGCTGACACTCCTGATTCAGCTCTCCGACTAAAGCCTTGGTTGCCCCGACGATTTGAGTGGTCTGAGGTGACTCTGCATAGAGCGCCTTGCAGCGATCAACAATCTGTTCTGAACTCGCCTCGTGGAACGTAATTGCTCCACAAGACAACGAGCGAGGGACCTCGCCACGATTGATGGTGGCTGAGTATTCCGGTATTCCTGTAGCGCCCTCCTGACGCTTCACAATGCTAAGTGCCTGAGTCGCCACCGCACCTGACTCAACCACGTCCGACAACACTTTGCCGCAACCGATTGGCGGGAGTTGGTTGGGATCACCAGTCAGGATGATCCGAACCGATGGATCAAGATGCGTGATGAGTCGGTACATGGTTGGAAGGTCAATCATGCTCGCCTCATCGATGACGAGGACATGCTTTGGGCGATCCAGCGAGTGCTCTATCGGCTCTTCTCGAAGCAACCGGGCAATGGTCATGGTGAAGAAGCCGATGCTCTCGTGCAGGCGCATTGCCGCCCTGCCAGACAAGGCAACCGCATGAACCTCATATCCTAGTGAGTTGTACGCCCTGAGAACTGTCCTCAGCACCGTAGTTTTGCCTGTTCCGGCACCACCGATAATGCAGGACACAGAGTTGGTCAGACTGGATTCAACGGCCTGCACCTGTTGCTCCGTGAGGTTATAAGGCAAATCCAGAACTGCATCGGTTAAGGCTTTGAATACCGCCTCATCTGAGTCAGTAAGGCTGGCCAGGGATTTCAGGCGTTTGGCAACGACCGACTCCATCATAATTTGAGCGGTGGGATGGTAGGTTCCGGTATCGGGTCGGATGATAAATTGACCGCTCTGATGCCCGTTTTCGAAAGCGTCCGTTGTCAGTTTGGCGTCCTGTAAAAGCTCGGCAATCAAGGGCTTGAGGGCCTTGTAGGTGGCGTAAGTATGCCCCTTTTCAACCTGTCTGCGGATTGCCGTCTCCAGTGCCCCGGCAAGGCGCTGTGGCGCAGATTTCGCAAAGCCTAGTCGCTCTGCGATGGTATCAATGTCCCTAAATGCCATCCCGAATCCAAGAAGTGCGTAAGGGTTGCTCTTGAGGACATCGACAGTGCGTTCATCGTGGTATTTCAGAATACGTTGCTGGATACGCAACGGGATTCCGAGCGAGGCCAGCCAATTAGCGTGTGCGAGGTTTCGGTATTTGGCGTAGCCGTTGTATAGGGCGTCTACCGATACATCACTCAGAATGCCCCTCAGAAGCTCCCTGTGATCCGCTTTATCGTATCGCAGCATCTGGTGTAGTTTGCTGCTGAAGGCGTCCCAGAGCGCCCGTGCTTTCGCCTCACCAATGCCGGTGAAATCTCTGTCTGACGCGATAAAGCGGATCAGTGCCTCACCGGATTCTGGCAACGTGCATTCCATTTCAACCGGCGCGTTATAGACATGCTGCTGTAGTTCATAGTCGCCTGCCTGAACCGCCTCCAATACCCGCTCACCACGCACGCGCCATTGCTGGCCCACGGATGGTTTGATGGGCAGTGATTGGTTTTCGCACCGGATGGAGATGATGTATTTCCTGCTGTTGATACGGTAGCTGTTGGCTTTCAGCGGGACACCAGAAAAGATCGTGTATTGTGCGCCTTCATGCTGGCAACTGGTTACGCGGAAATAGTCTTCATTCACGGGGCGACACCAAATTCCGTCAGCACCTCGGATAACTCGCCATAGCGCTTGAGTTTGGCTTCCAGCGTTGCAACGCGGGCTTTCAGCTCAATGTTTTCCTGCTCCAGAACGGAGAGTCGTTTTGACTCCAGGGACCGCTGATTGGCGCTGGCATCGTAGGGCTTTGGCG
>DORE01000022.1 GCA_003514305.1 Gammaproteobacteria bacterium
CAGAGCGGGCAGCTC
Organism: Gammaproteobacteria bacterium; assembly: GCA_003514305.1. Lineage (GTDB taxonomy): Bacteria > Pseudomonadota > Gammaproteobacteria > Pseudomonadales > Pseudohongiellaceae > UBA9145. Next base: position 16 of record DORE01000022.1, read on the forward strand.
AGCAATACTGATCATGCTACCAGCCTACCGCTGAACCATCTTTACGATGATCCGACCCGGCTCGGTAAATCCCGTTGACTGGGTAATCCTCACTTATGCTTTCTGGTGTCATTTCGGGTGCCGGCAATGTAGGGTCCCGGGTAAAAAGAATCCCTTGATAGCCGCCCACTCGGCCGCCGTCCACGGAGCGCACGTCATGCCCCTTGGCCTCAAGAGATCTTCCCACTAGGCTGTAGAGATCATTTTCTAGCGACAAAATATTGCTGTTCTGGCTGTGAGTAAACCGTGCGACATCTGTCGTCATCTGCACATTCATCCCGTGATCTATTACGTTGACCATGTGCTGGGCATGAGTCTCTGGCTGCACCGCTCCTCCCATATTGCCGAAAGTCATGAGTGGCTGTCCGTGCTGCATGACCATACCGGCAATGATTGAGTGAAATGGCCTTTTGCGGGGTGCTACGACATTCGGATGCGCCTCATCTAAAGAGAAAGCCACGCCCCGATTATGCAGAATCATACCATACGGCGGGATGGTAATACCGCTGCCATAAACTGAGAAAATACTATGAATAAAGCTCACCATATTGCCCCAGCGATCCGCTGTTGTAAGATAAACAGTGCCGCCATCAAGCCCCCCATTGACGGAAGGCTCAGAAGCGACATCCATATCAATCCGATCGCACAGACCACGGGCATAGGCTTTTGACAGCAAGCGCTCAAGCGGCACGTCAGAAAACAGAGGATCCGCGTTATAGGCCTGCAAATCGGAATAAGCTAACTTCTTTGCTTCGACCATGAAGTGCCAGTAGTCCGGATTAGAAGGTCCCAACGCAGCAAGACTCAGATTGTGCGCCGGCGCACACACTTCGAGTATATTTAGCATCTCCAGCGCCGCCCAACCCTGCCCTGGAGGAGGCAACTGAAAGATATCGTAACCGTGGTAGCTCGTCGAAATAGGTTCGATCCACTCGGATTGGAAAGCGGCCAGATCCTCATGGGTCATAACACCACCTTCGGACTGAATTTTTTCAATCAGGGCATCGGCGATGTCGCCGGAGTAAAATGCCTCCCGCCCTTCCCGCTGAATCAGACGTAGTGCATCAGCCAAGCCTGAGTTTCTGATGATACTGTACAGCTCGGGTACTTCACCCTCCTCCAAAAATACTGCAGCAGAATCGGAATCTTGAAGCAGCTTGCCTTGCTGACTGTCCAAGTCATCGTGGCGGCGTTCCGATTGTCCCCAGCCCTGCTCGGCAATACGGGCAGCACGCTCAAAGGTTTCTGCAAATCCCATGGTGCCAAAGCGATCCAGTAATGCATCGTAACCGGACACAGCACCCGGGACGGTAGCAGCATTAACACCACGTCCTGGAATCTGATTAAGCTTGAGCTCCTCTTTGAAAAACTCGGGCGTCCAGCCTGCTGGCGCAAATCCAGCAGAGTTCAGTGCATAAAGCTTTTGATCCTCGGCAATCCAAACCAGTGCGAAAAGGTCCCCTGCCAGCCCGGTGTCATTTTGCGACGTCACGTCGAGCACCGCAGAAGCAGCGACTGCTGCATCAATCGCATTACCTCCCTGCTGAAGAATTTCTAGTCCCGCCTGCGCAGCCAGCGGATCACTTGTTGCTACAATTCCATGACGCGCAATGACTTCTGAGCGCCCCTGAGCAAGCCATCCCTGACCACGGGAACCTCGCGCAGCCACGATATTCGCTGCAGGGTTTCTAACCTTTTCTGAAGGAATTCCAAAGGCGTTATCAGATTGCGCGAGGGAGAATTGCGTAACAGTTCCGGCAGTGGCCAGAACCAGAGATATAAACATAAATTTTTTTAGAGTCATAAAATAGTCTTACTGGTCAGTGAGCTTTGGAGGCAAGGTGTTGTCCCAGCAGATCCTTGCCATAATCGTTACCGTTCGGTGTCCGAACCACGGTATGAATATGATCTCTGGTCGGCACTCCGCGCTCGTTGAGCATAAGAGTGCCCACAGGGTTTTGGTGATCGAACTCAATCATTATTACGGGGCTGTGGACCCTGTAATAGAACACAGCGTCGTCATCTACCCCTCCCACCCAAGCAAAAAAAGTATTGTCAAGATGGACAGCTATTTCTTCCATCGTGACCGCAGCATGAGGCTCTCTAATATTACCGATGTAAGCTCGAATCACGTCCAGCAAAGCAAGACGCTGGGAGCTACCCAGATCAGCCCCGGAAATTCCTTCGTAATCCTGAATTTTATTGTCTGCATTGGCTGCTGCCATAGGATAGTTGCGAATCTTATCGCGGCTAAGCGTTGCGAGTGCCTGCTGATCGCTGTCCAATGACTGCATCAGGGCTAGACCAAGATTTTGCTCGGGTTGCATAATGGTATTGCCAGCATATTTACCAGACTGCGCAGTTACTGGCTCCCCTCCCCAGAATGCTGGAGTCATAACTACCTGATCACCGAGCACGAAAAAATTGATAACCAGATGGTGGCCATCAAGCTGCCACCCCCATGGCCCATCAGCCGAAGGAATGCCCATCATCGTGATGTAGTACTTCTCCTCGCCGTACCTAATGGGCTCATCGTTCAGTTCGAACAGTGTTTGTTCAGTGCGCATGATTGCACGCGTCTGCTCAAGACCCTTGGTACTGAGCGATTGCTCCAACAGGTTCCAAGCAGCGGCTTTCTGCTCCAGGTTCAACTCTTCAAGACTCACGCCTCGACGGGGAAAGATCCCCACGTCCACATTCGACCAGTCTCGCCACTCGGGATCATCGATGGCGAAGTGGGCTCGGCTCAGGTCGATAGTATTCAGAGTCAACAGGAAAGCTTTCGCAGCGGTGAGGATTAGCTCAGTGCTCACTCCAGTGCTGCGAACGGGATAGAGTCCACTGACCTTGCCAGCCGAGGTTGTTACACCGACAAAAGGCTCGCCTAAGGCGACAGCCGCGCCTCGGGAGAAGTTACCTTTCTGGTCTAACAAGTTAGAGGGATATTGAGACTGACTCAGGCCGACCCAGGCACTTAAGGTAGCAGCAACGACAACAGTTAGCTTCACAACATGGGGCAGGGAAATTCGCATGGGCAACTCTTTCGATGAAACGTTCAAAACGCTGAATTTACGAGGCTAACTGCTAATCCTGCCTGCTGCAAGTCAAGCAAAAACGGAAGTCACAAGTTAGAACGAGCTATTCGGCCATAACTCGCGCCAGTGCTCCCTCATCTCGCCAGCGCTCGCCACGTAGACGGATAACAAATACCAACGCTATAGCAAAGATAAGAGCAACAAATATAAGCCAGGCTACTTTCGGCCCCAACTCGAATACCCTAATGACAAAATACTGCGCCACGAGCATCGCCCAGTGCAAACTGGCCGAGGCCACCATTAACCACCGCGTGTCGCCGGCGCCGCGCAGCACACCACCAGTCACTTGAATGACTGCATCTGCCATGGCGTAACTCGAAAGCCCCACCATCATGAAGCCAGCCAAATTTCGAATTTCAGTGAAATCGCCTTCAGGAGGCGCGAAGATTTCAACCAATGAAAAACGAAAAGTTATGTAGAGGCAAGCAAGCACCGCGGAGTAGGTTAGTCCAATAACAAATCCGGCTGTAATAACTTCATCAGCGCGCTGCAAATCGCGCGCCCCCACGAAACGGCCAATCAGACTGATCATGCCGATGTTGAGCCCAATTAACGGCACAAACGAAAGTAAATCCCAATTAAACACAATTGCAGCTGAAGCCCCCTGAACCACACCGTAAGATTGGAACATCAAAAGGAATAAATTGAATGCAGCTACATTGAGAAAGAGTTCAACACCCGAAGGAAATCCCAGTCTGAGAAATCGTTTGAGGATGCCCACATCTAGCGAAAACGCGTTGGCGACCAAAAACTCCTCGCGGTGAGCTCGACGGAAGAAAAACCAAAGGAACAAAAGAAAGGAGAAAATCGTTGCCACCATGGTGCTGATACCAGCTCCAACAATACCCATCGCTGGAAACCCGAGGTGACCAAATATCATGATATAGGCAAGCGGCACATTGAAAATCAAACCGCAGACATCGCAGACCATAACCACCTTTGGTCTTCCAATTCCTGCAAAATAGGACGACAAGCAGATTTTGGCTAGGGTCACTACGATTCCGAGCATCAAAATCTGGTAGTAAGATCGCTCTAATTCCACCTGAACCGGATCGTGATCCATAGCAGAGAAAATACCGGAAACCAGAATGGTGATGAGGGCAAGAACGGGAACGCAGGCCACCGTCATGATCCAGCCCTGAGTCACGACGCGCGCACATTTGTGTTTCTCCTTCGCACCAAGATACTGCGCCGTCAACGCGTTGGCGTAAGAAAACAGCCCGGAAAAGAAGCAAAACGAAAAAAAGCAGGCGACACCGCCTCCCAGGGCCGCCGCCATGTTTGTCGGGTCTATCTGCGACATGAAATATCGATCGGTAAAAATCATTACCGCGAAGGCGCCCTGTGAGATCACCATAGGCAACGCGATCTCAAGCAACTCCCGCAGTGTGTCGGCGTTAAAATGAAGACGCGCTAACATCAAAAATGCAATTGCCTCGCGTGTTTGTCAGGTCGGACTGGACGATTGACGATCACCTACAAACAGGTCGGCGAACGAACCGTGAGCCTGCTTTGAAGGAG
>DORE01000240.1:0-2310 GCA_003514305.1 Gammaproteobacteria bacterium
CTTTCGTCGATAACCTGACCTAAATCGGTAACTAATACCGGAACCGTTCCTTTCTTTGAGAACCGCAATAATTCGGAAGGCTTGTTCTTGAGAGATACTTCTCTCAAGGTTACGGGTATTCGGCACTCCGCCAAAGCCAGTCTCGCCCTTATTGCATAGGGACAACGTCTAAAACTAAAAAGGATCGGCATCCTACTCCCCCTATTGTTGCGGCGTGCCGGGCAAAGTATCGAATTCATTTATCCAACTCACCTTTGAGTCAGTCCAAACCTGAGCTATCGGTTTTAACTTTTCCATCTCTCGTAAAACTCCAACCCGAATTCCTAAAAATCTTGGCGCTGATGATCCATCTTCTAGTGCTGACGTCGCATAAATATGGGACCCGCAATCCCCACAAAAAGCCAATTCCCTCTTATTACCGCTATCGCCAGTCTTGTAGTACTTCTTGAGGACACCTTTCGTTAATCGAAAGTCATCCTCTGAGGTCTGAGCAATTGCGCGATAGGGTCCTCCCGACATGATCTGGCAATCGGTGCAATGACATATTACGGAACGAGGTTCCGACTGCGTAACAAATTCAATCTGACCACAATGACATCTGCCGTGAACTTCCATAATCGACCTCTCCAATCACGCGGATACTGGACTTCGAAACTCTATCATTCATACTACTTTTTTTTTAAGTGTATTCTTTGTCAGGTAATAGTCGCCAGCTCCCGGTTCCAACACCGGAGACACAACATTTTTGGGATGGCACGAGGGAGAACGAACTCAGACTGCAGCGATGCAATGACTGTGCTGAGATCTATTTCCCACCACGTCCATTCTGCCCCTGCTGCAGCTCCCGCAATATCGGTGTATTTCAGGCATCAGGGAAAGCTACTCTCGATAGCTACGTAATCAGCCACCGCCCCCATCCAGCCTTTAATGGACCCTACGCTATAGCGTTAGTCAAACTTGAGGAGGGACCAAGGATGATGACTAACATAGTGGAGTGCGAGCAAACACCCGAGCAACTTAACTTGGACATGGCCCTCGAGGTCGTTTTTCAAAAGATAAATGATGAGATTACGCTGCCATTTTTCAGGCGCGAGAGAGACAAAATATGACCGGTGTTGCTGTTGTAGGCGCCGCTGAAACGACTGAGCTTGGAAAAGTTCCGGGTATGAGTCAAATACAACTGCACGCAGACGCCGCGCTCAACGCTCTCCAGGATGCTGGAATTTCTGCAAAGGATATTGATGGGCTGGCGACTGCGGGAAGCCGCCCGACAGATCTCGCACATTATTTAGGAATTACACCGACTTGGGTCGACGGCACTGCAGTAGGCGGTTGCTCATTCATGCTGCACGTGAGGCATGCTGTTGCCGCCCTTTTAACAGGTCAGTGCACAACCGTGCTTATTACTCATGGAGAGAGCGGTCGATCTGGTATTGGGAGAGATGGCTTCGGTCGCGCACCAGCCTCGCTTCAAGGACAATTCGAGGCTCCTTTTGGTCCTATGGGACCTCCAACATTATTTACACTTCCTGTACTGCGATACATGAAGACTTACGGAATGAGTCATGAGCAACTTGCCATGGTGGCAGTTGTTCAACGCGAGTGGGCCTCTAAAAATCCACGGGCTAGCTTTCGAGATCTGATAACTGTGGATGATGTACTCGAATCAAAGCTCATTGCTTATCCATTTCACCTCTTGGAGTGCTGTTTAGTGACTGACGGCGGCGGGGCTCTAATTCTTACCTTGAATAATCGGGCAAAGGATTTTCCACAAAAGCCTGTCTTCATTCTGGGTTGTGGCGAGAGCGTTGAAACACCCATGATCAGCCAGATGGAAGACCTCACGAGCTCGAGAGCATTTAGAGTAGCTGGACCGGCTGCAATGCAGCAGGCCGGTGTGAAACACTCGGATGTTGACCACTTGATGGTGTACGATGCTTTCGCTCATCTGCCCATTTATGGCCTGGAAGATCTCGGATTTTGTAAACCCGGAGAGGCCCCTGATTTTATTTGGGAGCAAAACACGGCTCCCGGCGGCAAGTTGCCAATGAATACCAACGGAGGAGGCCTGTCCTACATGCACTCTGGCATGTACGGGATGTATGCCCTGCAAGAAAGCGTAAGGCAAATGAGGGGAACAGCTCCCGCACAAGTCAGCAATGCTGAGATTTCAGTTTGTCTCGGCGTAGGCGGCATGTTCGGTGCATCTGGTTGTATTGTATTTTCAAACGCTACCAGTTGAAGAGCCTATGAAGAGGCCGTCCTCGAGAGTAGTCAATTAGATTTGAAGCCTTCGACACTTATTCTAAG
>DORE01000240.1:2701-3055 GCA_003514305.1 Gammaproteobacteria bacterium
ACCTTCTGCGTCGGCCCCGCAGGCTTTTTTGAGCTTCATGGGGTGAAACATACACTTAAAGCTGTTTATTTTTAGAGAAACCGGTTTGGTCACACCATGAAGCGTTAGCTTGCCTGACACTTCGCTAGGCTCTCCATTTTCAAACACTAAGTCTCCCACGTAGCGAGCTGTCGGATAATTCTCGACATCAAACATATCGTCGCTCATCGCATGCTCATTCATGTCATCTAGACCAAAGTCGATGGTAGTCATGTCCATAACAACATCTACTGACCCCGATTGGGCCTCGCGATCAAACTTGATTACTCCTGTAGAGGAATTTATCTTGCCTCGCCAGAGAGACAAACCACCCAT
>DORE01000131.1 GCA_003514305.1 Gammaproteobacteria bacterium
ACTGGCGAGGGTGCATCCTCAGGGGTGCCCCTTATGAATGAGCCTGTAACTACGATTTCCTCAACGCCTTCATCCTGCGCTAGGGCTTGGAATGAGGTTCCTGCACTAGCTAGCATTATGGCAAGGGCTAGGCCCTGCTTCTTGCACGGAAAGTCTCTGCGCATCTCTTTCTCCCTTGATTTCCACTTCTTTAAATTTTTTTGAGCGCGACTTGGGGTGGGTAATAAGACCTTACAATAGTCTTGTTTTTATCGCTCCCTTTACCAAGTTCTCAGAGTCTACAACCATGCATGGGGGGGTGCAATGGATTAGGAAGCCGGACATTCCCAATGTGTAAAAAAGTAACATAATTGAGGCATGGAAGCTTCTCAACTTCGAAAGCTGTTTAATCCACGGCTCCGTCTGATTGTTGGTCCGATTTTTGGCAGAACCAACCCAAAGCGCTCTTCTGTCGTACTGCACATCATTATTTGTGTTTGTGGAGTAGTGTAAATTGAATTGGAGATTATTGAGCCGTATCACGCACAAAAAACGTGTTGGGGTTATTCTTTACGTGAGCATTTTCTCACTCACAGCTCGCGCCGAAATCTTTTCCTGTCAAGAGTCCAACGCGGTCAGCGTTGATACTTATACGAGCTCGATTTTAGAGCCTGGTCGTGACGAAGCAGGCAGACGAAAATGGATAGTTGATACCGAGCGCGGATGGCACAGGTCAGAGTATCCCGAATATCGAGGCGCTTGTGAGATTGAAAACGGTTATGTGGTTTGCAGAACAAAGAACATAGCGTTTGGAGAGGCCACGCTTTCCATTCATCCGAATGGGTCAAGCTTTGTTGTGGTTTACACTGACTACGGAATTGGCGCGCTTGCGTTTGTTGGAAAGTGTTCGCTCGTGCAAGACCCTTCGGGTTGACCATTCAGTATTTTGCGAGGAAATTGTGCCGAGCAATTTTTCGGGAGATTAACCACCTTATCAATGAGAACACTTTTTCTTCCGACTTGAATGAAATAGTGACTTTGAATAATGGCGAACCTCTGTCGAGTACCACACTAATGAGGCGCTTGTGCTTCGGCTTTCCCATCGAATCAAACTCAGGTGTCCGAGGCTTCAGCTAATAGGGTAACCAAATTTGGTGAACTTCCAGCGATATGGGCAAAGCACTTCTGCTTCGCCCCTTTTCGGCAAAATGGGGTCACCCACCTATCTTTACGTATCCCTGGCGGCCGAGCTCAATTAATGTCGTCAATGCCCAGTAGTCGACCTGAATAGCATCGAGCAAATCACTTTCTTCCAAGCCACGAGAAATCATGCCTTGTCCGCATAGGTGAAACTTAACGCCGGCAGCGTGTAACTTATTGATCAGTTCAATGTTCGGATTATCTTTGCCATCATGGCGCTCTCTAAATACATCGTTGTTTACGCCAATCAAGCCCGACCCCCTATGTAAAACAATGGAGATTTTACGGTTCTCCTTTGGCACACCAAGGTTTGCGAGGGTGTTCACATACCGAGCAACAAGCGGCAGCATGGGGTATGGATCGTCAAGGTTCTCATCATTCATGACGAAGTCAAAGACCACTTTGTATTCTGTGTTAGCGTCTGGAGTTATGTGCGCATTCGGCACATCTCTGCTTGGATTAACACCAATTATCGGTAGGTTCTGGGCGATTGACTTCGAAGCCACTAATAACAGGACGACGGCTATCACCCTCTGTTTTATCTTGTTCATTCTTAGATCTCCAACGTGTATATATTTGAGCCAACAATTAGTTTATCAATTTGATTACGGGAAGGCCCTATTATAACCAAGGTTCAGTGAGGTGAGACTACGGTTTGGCTTTGCTCGCCCAGACCTTCAACACCAATACGAACTACATCACCCGGTTTTAGATATTGTGGGGGCTCCATGCCGTCACCAACACCAGCCGGTGTGCCAGTGAATATGATATCGCCGGGGTAGAGGGTCATAAACTGACTCAGGTGACTGACTATTTCTCTGACACCAAAAACCATGTCGGCAGTATTGCCTTGCTGGCGCATTTCATCGTTCACTTCGGACCAAATGGATAATGCTTGCACATCGCTGATCTGGTCCTTTGATACGAAATATGGGCCCACCGGTGCGAAGGTGTCAGCTGACTTTCCTTTAGTGAATTGCCCGCCACGCTCTCTTTGGAACGATCGTTCTGAAACATCATGACCTACCGTGTAGCCAGCAATGTAGTCGAACACTTCACTTTCAGAAATATACTGTGCCCGCTTACCTATGACGACAACTAACTCCGCTTCATAGTCCATTTTCTCACCGTTTCGAGGCTGGATTATCTGATCAAATGGGCCGGTCAGAGCGGAAGTGGCCTTCATGAAGGTCAACGGCTCATCTGGCAGCTGCACTTCCATTTCAGCTGCGTGGTTTATATAGTTAAAACCGATCGCAATAATTTTGCCGATCCCGGTCAGCGGAACACCTAGCCTTGGCTCCCCCGTAACGATGGGCAAGTCCTCGAGAGATAGAGCTGCAATCGAGTCGAGTGAGGCAGTTGTCAGCGTTTCCGGCGTGATTTCGCTTACATGGCTTGAGAGATCGCGCAACTGACTCTCGGAGTCTATGATCCCCGGCTTCTCTTCGCCCTTCGGGCCGTATCTCACCAGAGTGACATCGGCTAGGGCGTGGTTGCCAGTGGCGATCAACAGCAGAAAAATGCCACGCGCGTAGAGTTTAAGTTTTTGCATCGACAGCTCCCTTGAATTCAAGCAGTATTTCTTTGTGCCCTGAGTATAGCCAGTATAAAGAGTAAATCATGCCCCGGCACTT
>DORE01000008.1 GCA_003514305.1 Gammaproteobacteria bacterium
CTGAAAGAGGTATCGGTTGCTTGCGGATGGCAGGTTCTGGAAAGCTTTAAGGCTATCTGGATGATCAAGGCGTGTGTTGTCGATTTGCAGAATGACATCTCCTACTTCAATTCCGGCTTCGGCCGAAGGAGAATTTGCAGCAACTGCCCGCACTCTGACTCCTGGCAGGGATTCGATGTTGAAAAGAGAGTCACTTTCATTTGGGGTTACATTAAGCCCGAAGTCGACAGCTCCAGCGCCCCCCGGGCGCTTAAGCTCGATCTCTTCCGGTGAAAGTGTGATAGCAGGCACTAAAATCTTAGGCTCATAGTTGACGCAAGCAGTAAGAATGAATGCGATATATAAAGTACCAAATCGGAGAGAATCTTTCATTGGTCAAAGTTTTCGCGTTTGCACAATAATTAGGGATCCCACGATAAATACGATCAGAGTCGGTATGGGTACCCAGTAATTGAGTTGAACGAATCTATCATCAATCAATACGTCAGAGTAACCGCGCACCAGCCGGCTCACATCCTGCAAATATGATTGGTCGATAAGTGCAGGCTGAAAGCTGGCATAGAGATATTGAGCATAGCCTCCTATCATCCCTTTGAAGATATCCATGGTGAGCGTGAACCCCAATGCTGATACCACCGCCTGAGTTGCTGTATTCGCGATGACAGAAAACAGCAAGCCAAACGCAATAGCAGCAGGTAATGGAATTAGTGCCAGTCGGAGGCCCAATTCAATTTCATCCCGTATCTCGGCTTCGCTGATCAGCTCAAAACCATCTTCAACGATGGGGCTGAACTCCCACAATAGACCACTTAGCAAATAGCTTGAGGCAATGAGAAGCCCCACCCCCAAGAGCGCCAGGACATGAAGCTGCAGCAATTTTGACATCACAATCAAACGGCGACTGCTACAGCGGATAAGCTGATGCCTTAGTGTGCCGCTTTCCAGTTCGGCGCTGAAGCTGTAGGCAGCTTGCGCAACCAGCAACAAAAAAATTAGTGTGATTCCGGTATCGAGTCCGTCGACAAAATGTCCCCAAGCATTGCCCGCGATCATATCGTTGAAACTATTCGGATTCATCATATTGGCTCTGGCTGCAGCACCTGTATCAGCTATTTTTGACGCCATGAATTGAATTGCAGCCGCCATGGATGGGAGAAATATCACCAGTCGGGGGCCAGGGGCGTAGCGAGCCAGAAAGAACTCACTGCGCAGAGCTTGTGTCCAGCTCGGCAGGTTCATGATTCTGAATCCTGAGTCAAGCGTCGAAACAGAGAGCTAAGCGATGCGCGCTCGGTTGCGAGTTCGTACACAGGAATCTGGTGCTGCGCCAACTGACTGTTAATGACTGCGGCCGTCATAATATCAGAGGAAACTAATACTTCTTCTTCCACCGCACCTGGGCTGCAGCTCGTGCCTTCAACGGATCGCAGTAAGGAGACGGCGCCAGCAGGATCAGTGGTGCGAAGCCGGACTTTGCTGGTTTCTAAGCGCAGTAGTGCGGATTTTTCTCCGCTTCGAACGATCTTCCCCTGATGGAGAATGGCCAGATGGCTGCATATGCCTTCGAGATAGGGAAGTTGATGACTGGACAAAAGGAAACTGGTGCCTCGCTCTTGATTAAGTGACTTAATGAGCATCAGGACTTCGTCAACACCATTGGCATCGAGTCCATTGAACGGCTCATCCAAAATAACGAGATCCGGATCTGAAATTAGGGCATGAGCTATCGAAGCGCGGCGCTTATTGCCCAGAGACAGGGTCTTGATTGGGAATCCTCTAAACTGGTGCAGCCCAAGCAGCTTTTCGAGATCCTCTGGACGTTGCTGCGAGCGTTTGCTGAGTAACTTGGCATGCTGCAGACATTGTCTGACGGTCAGATAAGGGTTGAGGCTTGGCGAATCAAATACCGCCGCGACTTTGCCTTGGGCCTTGTGCAGATCAGCTGGCGCTAGCCCGAGTACTGTGACCTCGCCATGATCGAACCGCTGTAGACCAAGAATGCATTCCAGCGTGGTTGTCTTGCCTGAACCATTCAAACCAACCAGCCCGTGAATGCCGCCATTATCCAGCGTCAAATCTACCCCTTTGAGCACATCCAATTCACCATAGGCCTTGCGGAGTCCAGAGATGAGAAGCGCAGGGATGTTAGTACTCATACTTTTCCTCGCAAAAATCTGGGTAAGCCGATTATTCTTGCTGCGACCCCTGAATCGCTTTACGGCTGAAAGCTAGTCGACGAACAAATCATCGACACTCAGTTCTTCCACTGAGCCAAACTGTTCAAGTTCATCAATGTCGATAATCGATAAATCGCCCACGACTGAGATGAGTTTCGCACGGTCCTTGACATGTTGTGCCTGAAATTCAAGAAGGTCAGCCAGTTCGGTTTCCTGTAGTTTCCGATAGTTGCCACGTCGGGGGTCGCCCTCTAGTCCCTGGCGCTCCCAGGTGCGAACTGCTCCGATTACCTCGCGAAAATTTAGTTTCGAAGTTCGGTACCTATTTAGCATTGAATTCACAGATTCCTCAAAACGCTCTGAAGAACTCGGCACATTGTCTATTAAGTCAATAAAGGCAGCTAGTGCGTCGACCGTTTTGTCGGTTTGCGTGCCAATTGAGCCCATCATAAGATTCTGCGCATTGATTCGGTTGCCTGCAGAGTAGCGCGCTGAAGCTGAGTAAGCGAGGGCCCGGGCCTCGCGCAATTCCTGGAATACCACACTGGACATTCCGCTACCAAAATAGTTGGTGTAAAGATTGGCCAACAAGCCATCGTCAGGATCGTATACGCCATCGGCGAATTCTATCCTGACCTGAGCCTGGGCAGTTTGTTGATCGACAACCAGAACTTCTGTCCTGTCGATCTCACGAGCGTTTCTAAACCGAAACTCCGGTGTGTCCTTCAAATCTGCGGCTACCTCATAGCTTCGGCTTAGCGTTTCGACCAACTCTTCAAGCGGCATCGATCCAGTGTAGGCCAGTGTGTGTTTGTAATTAAGCAACCCGCCGGGCGCATTCAGGAGATCATCGAGTGCGGTGCCCAGAATTTCCTCGCTGCTCATCGCTTCGAGCATGGGTGATTCTTCTCCAAAGCGGTTGTACATGAACAGAGCCCGAGCGATGGCTGGAGGTGAGTTCTTCTGATCCTGTCGAGACTTGAGCAAGATACTCTTTAATTGCTCGAGAGTTTGAGTATCCGCACTGGGGGTTTTGATTAGCTGCATCATCAAATCGACTGAATCTTCAAACTGGGCATCCAGCCCGGAAACGGCAAAAGATGAACTGTTTTCTCCTGCGCCAAAACGAAACTCCGTCCCCATACGGTACCATTCTTTCTGTAATTGCTCGTTGCTCAATGATTTGGTGCCAGAAACATCCATCAAAGCGGCCGCCAGCCCGAGCTGGTTATCTGATTCCGTTCCTACTTCGACAGAAATGGAAAATGAAAACAGGTCATTGAGCGGATTCGGCGCGTAGTAAAGTTCAACCCCTGGAGCGAATTCAATTATTCGGAAGTCTTTATCTATCTCCACAAAAATTGGCTCGATTTCATCGACCTGCATGGCCAGTATTTGGGAGGCAAATTCCGACTGCCTCGTCGGATCGATAGTCACCGGATCGATTCGAGGTTTTTCAACCTCAGGGACGACATGCTGTGCGTCTATGCGGTACACCGCTACGTAATCATCGCCGAAGTACTTGTTGGCTACATCAACGACGTCTTGTTTGGTCAGCTGCTCCATGCGATCGATTTCCGCGATGTGATAGTCCCACTGTGCACCTTCGATGAATGCCTGTCGCATCATAGAGACTCGAGCAGTGTTGAATTCAAGGCTGGCCTTCTCGCTTTTGAGAAAGTCATTGATAATTGCAGGGATGATCCACGCTTCGAATTCGCCTGACTTGATGATCTCAAGCTGGTCCAGCAGCAACTGTTCGACCTCCGCTAGAGTCTGATCTTGTCTAGGCACGCCGTACAGCGACTGAGAGCCGAAGTCATTAAGGAACAAAGGCGATGAACCGGCTTGCGAAACTAGCTGCTGCTGATTGAGGTTCAGATTGATCAGCCCGGCCGTTCGATTGTCTAGAATCATATCAATAAGAATCAGCGCCTCTTTGTCTTTGCTGCTATTAGGGGCTGTGCGGAACGCTAGCTGGACTTGCTCTTCGCCGGGGTATTGTACCGTGCGCCGCTCATCGCCCTGCAGAGACGGCTCTTGCCATGGGCCAACTTCGGGCACTGGCTTAGGCTTCCAGTGGCCAAACTTTTCGGCAATCAGGTCAATAGTTTCCTCAATATTGATATCCCCGCTGATGAATACGCCCATATTGTTTGGGGTGTAGTAGGTGTCAAAATAATCTTTTATGTAAACCAATGAAGGGTTTTTCAGATGCTCGATGGTTCCGATCGTTGGTTGCTGGCCGTAGGGGTGAACTTTGTAGAGCAGTTCGTCTACGGCAGTAGCAATGATCCGGCCACCATTGTCTAGGGTCCTGTTTTTTTCCTCGTAAACGGTTTCTAGCTCTGTGTGAAATAATCGGAAGACCGGATCAACGAATCTGTCTGATTCGACTTCTGCCCATTGTGCCAAACGGTTGGAGGGCAGTCCTAC
>DORE01000253.1 GCA_003514305.1 Gammaproteobacteria bacterium
GCTGTTGAACGATTTGATCCGTCTCATGCCAACTATGGTAGTCATTGAGATTGACGCCCTGATAGAACAGATACAGACAATCATTGCGCAAGTGACCTCAGCCATTGAACTGATTTCTGTTCTGGTTCTTGTGTGCGGTGCTCTGGTGATGCTGTCCTGCGTGAATGCGACCCTAGACGAGCGTTTTCATGAGAATGCAATACTTCGTACGTTGGGCGCTGGACGCAGGTTGATTATGACTAGCCTGCTGATCGAATTCGCGACCATTGGTTTTCTTGCAGGCCTTATTGCCACAATCGGTGCAGAAGCCAGTCTCTTTTACCTTCAGCGAGAGGTATTCGAGCAGGATTTTTCATTTCACTTTTGGGTTTGGCCGCTAGGCCCGCTGATTGGTTTGGGGCTTATCGGAGTGCTTGGGATTCTTTCCACTCGAGGCGTTGTTCAGATCAGTCCTCTGAATGCACTCAGGCGCCTTACCTGAGTGTTCATGTAAAGCACCGGGTGATATCGGTAATGGTGCGGAGGTAACTACCGCCTCAAATAGGAGCAGATGATTTAACAATAGATAGAGGGTTAATTGCAGCATGAATCCTTGCGAATCCAACGCTGCAGAAAAATTGCCGTGGTAGCTGGCGCCAAAAGTGCGTTTCAGGATGACCGACAAGCTGCTTTGGGCTCAAGTCTATCTATTTTGTTTACGCACGAACTGCAAAGGGCTGCAATTCTGGTGATTTCTCCGAAAAGCGCATCGGACAGCTAGCTGAGAAACGGCCCCTTGATGTCTGCAGTCTAGAGTTTTTCCGCGCTATAATCTCGACCTGTAGAGTGGATATGTCAGCGATCGTAGGAGTCCGATATGTATAAGCCATCTGGTCCAGGCGTCCTGGCCTCCCAATTCTTCACGGTGGTACTGCTTATTCTGCTTGGCGTTAAAAGTGTGTTCGGCCAATCTCTCAACGGTGTAACTCAAGACGCCTGTTTACGAGGCGATTGTATACATGGTGAGGGGACTCTTGAACTAACAACAGAATTTGGCAAAGGGCGCTATGTGGGAGGGTTTATCGACGGAGAGTTTGATGGCTACGGTCGCCTTGAAATGCCGATCTCTTGGACTGACAACGAAGTCTATGTTGGCAATTGGGAGCGCGGTCTGCGGTCCGGGCGAGGCACGCACTGGAATGGCAAAGGAGACCTGTACATCGGCCAGTGGCGAGACAACAAAAGAAATGGTACGGGTTCTTACTTCTTTGATTTGCCGGTATGGCGGGAAAATCAGCACTCCGAATATTGGCTTAAGGAAAATACTGAAAACTATACAGGCGAATTCGTAAACGATCATTTTCAGGGTAAGGGCACTTACCGCTGGAATAAAGGGCACAAATACGAAGGCAGTTTTTTCGCAGGCAAAAAGCATGGCTTCGGCACATTTTACTACGCAAAAACGGGTACCGCGCGGCATCAGCTATGGAACTACGGGGACTTTGTCAGATGAAGATGGCTTTTTGGCTATCAAGCATGCCACGTAATTACTTAAGAAAGTTACCCGCCCTGCGTTTCCATGACTCAATCGCGGGCGCGTGGCTAATTGAGAATCAGCTATGGACTTGAAAGCATTACGACGTGAATACTTGCGAGATGGTTTGGAAAGAGAAGATCTTGCAGATGACCCCTTCGACCAATTTGAACTTTGGATGGCTCAGTTTCTGGAGCTCGATCTCCCTGACCCCGCGGCCATGACGATTGCTACGGTTGCGCCAGACGGGCAGCCAAGCCAACGGATCGTTTTGCTAAAACATTTTGATCCCTCAGGGCTTGTCTTTTACTCGAACTATGACAGCCGAAAGGCGCAGGAGTTAGACATCAATCCAAAGATCAGCCTCCATTTCCCTTGGCACGTGATTGAGAGGCAGGTAAAGATCTGCGGGGTTGCTGAAAAAATCTCTGCAGAAGATTCATGGCAATATTTCAGCAGTCGGCCCAAGGGTAGTCAGATTGCAGCGGCAGCTTCTCCACAGAGTCGCGTAATTGATTCGCGAGCGGAACTGCTTCGAGAGTATGAAAAAATTGAGCAGCAGTATCAGAACGACAACCTACCGTTACCCGAAAACTGGGGAGGCTATCGGGTTGTTCCGAATGAGTTTGAATTCTGGCAAGGCGGCGCCCATCGACTTCATGATCGTTTCAGATATAGCCGGCAAGGCAGTGGCTGGAGTGTGGACCGACTTGCGCCTTGACGCTGCTTGGCCTTCTTAGCTTGCCCGCCATTTCTTCAGTTTCTTTTGCTCCAGCACGCGTTTAAGTCTAGCGTATTGGGGAAGACCACCTTTATAGAGTGGATAGTCCTCGCCCGCGATTAGGGGAGCGAAATATTTCCGTGCGGAACTGGTGATATGGAACCCATCGCGAGTGATAAAGCTGCGGGGCATCATTTTCTCTTTGTTTGCCACTTCAGAAAGCCTGGCTTCGCCAATTTTCCAGCGGTATCGCTTAGTCGGTTTTCTAACAATTATTGGCATCACGGCGTCCTTGCCCGCGAGCGCAAACTCCACGGCAGCTTGACCCACGGCATAAGCCTGCTCAATGTCTGTAGCGGATGCGATGTGGCGCGCTGCTCGCTGCAGATAATCAGCGACCGCCCAATGATGTTTGTAACCCAGCGTTTCCCTGATCATATTGGCAACGTGAGGAGCAACCCCGCCTAGCTGGACATGACCAAAAGCATCTTTACTGCCCGCGTCGGCGAGAAATCTTCCGTTTCCGTAGTTTGCGCCTTCGGATACGACAATGGCGCAGTAGCCAAATTTCTTGACGCAAGATTGAACTTTTTTCAGAAATTTCTCTTTATCGAACGCTATTTCAGGAAATAGGATGATGTGCGGAGCGTCTCCCTTCTGCTCAGATGCCAGTCCCGCTGCTCCTGCTATCCAGCCGGCGTGTCTACCCATGACTTCCATAACGAAGACTTTTGTGGAACTTTCGCACATAGAGGCGACGTCAAGCCCAGCTTCGCGAATTGACACGGCAACATATTTTGCAACGGAGCCGAATCCGGGGCAGGTGTCAGTAATTGGTAAATCATTGTCAACAGTTTTCGGGATCCCGATACAGGTGACGGGGAAATCCATGGTCTGGCTAAACTGAGAGACCTTATTGGCTGTGTCCTGAGAATCTCCGCCTCCGTTATAGAGAAAGAAACGGATGTTGTGGGCGCGAAACACGGCCATCAAACGCTCGAATTCCTGCACATTCTCCTCGGGGGATTTTAGTTTGTAACGACAACTGCCGAACGCGCCAGCAGGGGTCGAACGCAGTGCCGCAATGCTGGCCGCGCTTTCTTTTCCGGTGTCGATCAGATTTTCATTTAGGGCGCCGACGATACCGTTCAGCCCCGCATACACTTTGCCAATCTGATCTCGATGCTTGCGCGCGGTCTCAATGACTCCGCAGGCACTCGCGTTGATGACAGAAGTAACACCACCGGACTGCGCATAGAACAGGTTAGGTTTGGCCATAATTACTCGCGGGTCGATTTTCTGAAGCGGGAATTGATTCGCACTGTGGGAGCACAGCGCCCGAGCCGGTCTATGGTACAAGCTGGGGAACGCCCTTGCCAGCTCTTCGGTTTTGATGCCACAATCTCGACCACTTTTCTTGTAGGAATGGTCGAATCCCATGCGACTGATCATCGGAATGAGCGGGGCAAGCGGGGTAATCTACGGTATAAGGTTACTGGAGGTGCTTAGCCAGGTTGAGAAAGTCGAAACCCACCTTGTGCTTTCTGACTCAGCCAAACTCAACATTGCTATAGAAACAGACCGCAATGCGAGAGATGTGCAAGCTCTGGCAGACGAGGTTTATTCTAATAAGGACATCGCTGCGCGACTGGCAAGTGGCTCGTTCAAAACTGATGGTATGATCGTCGCTCCCTGCGCTGTCAAGACTTTGTCAGCCATTGCTAATTCCTATGCGGATTCGCTCCTGGTCAGGGCGGCAGATGTAGTGCTTAAGGAGCGTCGTCGACTGGTTTTGGTGCCGCGGGAAACGCCGCTGCACACAGGGCATTGCGAACTTCTGTTGAAGGCTAGTCAGATAGGGGCGATTTTGGCGCCGCCCATGCCTGCGCACTATATAAATCCGAAGTCCGTCGATGACCTAGTCGATCATCATGTGGGTCGTATTCTGGATTTATTTGAACTTGATTCTGGCTTTGTCCATCGATGGCAGGGTCCTGTTTCAAGAGAACCCTGAATGGGTTCTTCGACAAATTGAGGCCGAAGCCAGTGCCCTTGATTCCCGGGCAGTGCGAAATCACTAGGATCAGGAAATTGATATC
>DORE01000142.1 GCA_003514305.1 Gammaproteobacteria bacterium
TGAACAATGGTTCACGCTCGGCAACGACTTCGCGCACACTCGCTACACTGCGGCTGATGAGCTCTCGCCAGAAAATTTTGGCGATTTGGAAGTGGCCTGGGAGTGGGATGGTGCTAGTTTCGGCGCGGTGAGCGGTCGCTCCACGCCGTCTTTGATTGATGGCCTTCTATACACCGTTGCTGGTTATAACCGTCATGTTGTTGCAATCGACCCCAAGAGTGGTGAAACCGTCTGGTCCTACCGTGAGCCCAAAACTCCGCGAGCGGAATATTCTATGCGAGCCGACTATGGTAAAGGGGTTGCGTTTGGCTACATTGATGGAAGGGGTGTGGTGTTGATTGTGTCTCCGGGCTTTTTTCTGACTGCCTTGGATGCCAAAACCGGCGTGCCTCTTGATGATTGGGGTTCCCCGGTTAGAGTGGATGGATTTCCGGAAAGCGGTGTTGTGGACATGCTGAAGGACTTGGGCCACCCTTATGATCCCTATGAAGGCATTCCGCTTGAAACTGGATACATTACGTCGTCTTCCCCCCCTATCGTTGTGAATGACACTATCGTGGTGGGTAACTCTGCAGAACAGGGTTACAATCAGTCGCGCATTGAAAATGTGCCTGGCGATATCCTCGCTTATGACCTGCGCACCGGTGATTTCAAATGGAAATTCAATGTAATTCCCAAGCCCGGGGAGTATGGCCATGAGACCTGGGAAAATGATGCCTGGGAATGGACTGGAGATGTGTCTTCTTGGGCGCCTCTCTCGGCTGACCCGGAAAATGATCTGGTTTACATTCCGACCAATAGCGCGACGATCGATTACTATGGTGGTTTTCGTCCGGGGGATAATCTCTACGGAGCGAGCATCATCGCGCTTAACGCCAGTACTGGTGAGCGAGCATGGCACTTTCAGTTTGTTCATCATGAAATCTGGAATTTCGACACACCGACAGCGCCCGTCTTGATGGATCTCAGCGTGGATGGACAGGAGATTCCTGCGGTCGTCCAGGCCACAAAGCAAGGCTGGTTGTACACCTTTAACCGGCTCACCGGCGAGCCGATTTGGCCAATTGAGGAGCGTGATGTTCCTGCTTCAATAGTCCCGGGAGAGGTTCTCTCGCCCACTCAGCCTCATGTGACTTGGCCAGAACCATATTCCATGCAGGGGATCGGCGAAGAAGACCTTCTGGACTTCACGCCTGAGTTGAAGGCGCAATCGCTGGCCGCGATTGAAGATTATGTAATGGGTGGGCTGTTTAATCCGCCGATTCACGCTGATAATCCGATGGGTAAGTATGCTGCCATGAATTGTCCCGGCGGGGCGGGGGGCGTAAACATCACCTCACCACCGGTGGCTGATCCGGTGAACAACGTCTTTTATCTTTCAGAGCACACCGCGTGCTTTACCCTAAGGCTGATTCCCGGCGAGGAGGCTGATCTGCTGTTCCCGAACTCGACTGGCACGACTACTGCGCAGTACGCGAATAGCGTGCGTGGCGCGACCGCACGACCGCCGCGCCATCCGAGCGGTCTGCCGATCTGGAAGCCACCTTACAGCACAATCGTTGCCTATGACATGGACACCGGTGAGAAGAGATTCACCGTACCAACAGGGGAGACTCCGCAACGCTATAAGGACGCATTTGAACGAGCTGGCGTGCCCGAGTCGGTCTACGGCAAAACGGGAACAGGTGCATTGGTGCCAATGGTCGTGACGCCCACAATGCTGGTGTATTCTGACCAGGCCTCCGACGGCACACCTATGCTGTGGGCTTTGGACAAGGATACCGGTGAAATTGCAGCTCAGATGGAAGCTCCAGCTCGCTCGAGCTACGGCATGAGCAGTTGGGTTCATGATGGGCATCAATACATCATGTTACAAACGAGCTCTAAACTAACTGCATTGGCCTTGCCTGCTGCTCAGGCGGAGAGCGGCGCACACTGATTTTTACCCGAAATAAAAAAGGCGGCCAATGGCCGCCTTTTTTATTTCTGCATTAGTTGGTCTTCGCCGCTGTATTAAGAATTTAGAGGTGGCTTCATTGAGTGCTGCAGCAGGTGGATCTTCAGTAAATTTCTCGAAACTCTTGATAAGCAGAGTGGCCAAAATTTTCGGGCTAGAGTTCTATCTAGCGGACGTCGTCTCCTTCGATAACTGTTTCATGCCCAACAAGAATGCTATCTACATTCGTTATAGAACTATAAATTCTTGGTTCAAAAACTCTTACATTTAGATCTTCATCTCGCGCTGTTAGGCTGACTAAAGATTGCTCTGAGGCTGTTACTGAGCCTATCTGTGTGAACAGAAAAGGCATAATTTGTATCCGCTTTTTCATGTTGTGCTCCGCCGCTGGAAACTGTGAATGTTAGCTTTAACCATCAATCATCAACCATTTTGCCGTGAAGCGCCGAATGGAGTGGGTCACCTAAGTAAGGTTTGCCCACTTGAAGCCTCATCAAGATGGGCAGTTTCCCAGTCATCGCTTGGGTGCTTCTGTACATTTACTCCGAATAGTCAAATTGTGTACGATAAGTGTACAAGTGCGCGTCAAAGAATAATAGTGTTGTACATAAAGCAAGCGCTTCGCAGTTATCTGGGTCAATCTCTG
>DORE01000020.1 GCA_003514305.1 Gammaproteobacteria bacterium
ACCGACGTTTTGAGAAATCTACAATTCTGTGGTAAGGATCCGTAAAGGCTTTAATCTACTCGGTCGCTTTCTACTTGTGCTACTTCTGGCTTCCGTTGCACTACAACATGCGATCTTGAGTGAAAGCAGTGAGCCGTACAGGAGAGAAGACTATCTAGTCAGATGGCCTGACAGTGATAATGATTGTCAGAACCTGCGCCATGAGCTCTTACTGAGGGAGAGTCTATCTGACGTCACTTTTACGACAAGCCGAAATTGTGTTGTGTCTACAGGATTATGGTATGACCCGTACACAAGAATCCAGTTATATCAGGCGCTTGATCTAGACGTAGATCATGTGATCCCGCTAGCATATGCCCACCATCATGGGGGCCATACCTGGTCAAACAAAAAGAAGAAAGCCTTCGCTATAGATCAAGGAAACTTGCTCCTTGTCGATGACCATGAAAACTCAATCAAAGGGTCAAAGGGTCCTAGCGAATATCTTCCAGCTCAAGGCTTTCATTGCGAATACCTGAGCATATGGAGACGAATAGCTAATAAATACAATATTGAACTCAACGAAGCTGATCGTAAATTAATCACTAAGATGCGACCACGTTGTGGTAATTCCTGATCTTTCCCATACTTTGATCTAGTCAATTTGTCAGTCTATAGTAGACAACTCTTCCAATTCAGAGATAACGATAAAATGCGATCATTTCTTTCCATTGGGTTACTTAAGAGTTTGCTAATCCTTTTTAGTTTGTCTGACTCGGCAGTAGCATCGCCGCTTGCAAAGCAGGTTGTTATTCACCGTGACGAATGGGGCGTACCCCATATCCGCGGAGAGTCTGATGCAGCTGTTGTATTTGGCTCCGCTTGGGCGCAAAGTGAAGACCATTTCTGGCAGCTTGAAGACACTTACGTAAAAGCGTTAGGACGCTACGCCGAATTGGTTGGTGATTCTGGAGTGAGCAGTGATCTTGACGTCGCGCTTTTTGATATTGTCGGAAGTTCGCGGCGCGATTTCAGTTCGCTTCCACCAGAAATACAGGCGCTTGCTCATGCGTTTGCAGACGGTTATAACTTTTTCCTCGAGTGCAATCCGGATGTAACTCCCCGTCTAATAACCCGCATGGAGCCTTGGCACGTGCTGGCTTTTGAGCGCTACATGATATTGCCTCGCTTATTGGGGGCAGCACACGCACCGTCTCGCGAGATAACTCAATTGGAGGCCGAGGAGCTTGCATCGCTTGGCTCTAACCAATGGGCAATTGGGCCTGACCGCACTCGCAACGGCACCGCAATGCTATTCATAAATCCCCATCAACCTTGGTACGGCTCAGGCATGTTTACCGAGATGCACGTCAAAAGCGACACAGGTTGGGATTTTTCAGGGGCGATGTATCCGGGCGCGCCCTTTCCAACTGCCGGCTTTAACAACCATCTCGGTTGGGCCTACACAGTCAATGAAGCAGACATCTCTGACGTTTATCGACTAACCTTTGATCATCCAAATGATCCAGACTTGTACCGGTATGGTGACGGCTGGAGGCGTGCAAATTCTTGGGAGATTGAGCTCGCTGTTAAGGGGGAAGTAGAGCCGCGGCGATATGAGCTGCGTACAACCCATCATGGCCCAATAGCCAAGCAAGAAGATGACACGCATTTTCTCGCAATAAAAGTACCGCGTCTTTATGACGGTTCGCGCATGGTGCAGTCGCTAGCTCAGTCGCGCGCGACGAATTTTGACGAGTGGTACGCAGCAGCATCTAGCCTGCAGCTTCAGACGTTTAACACAATGTATGCCGACTCAGACGGCAACATCTTTTACCTTTATAACGGAACGGTCGCAAAACGGAAGCTCGGTGTTGATTGGACGAAGCCCGTGGACGGTTCTGACCCTGAACTCGAGTGGGGCGATTTCCACCCCATTGAGGAGCTACCGCAGGTCTTGAACCCAGTTTCTGGATTTATGCAAAATACTAATTCGACCCCTTTTACAACGACCGACGATGGGAATCCGTCGATGTTAGATTTTCCATCCTATATGGTTGAAGATGCCACCGATGACAAGCGTCGGGCGCAAATGTCCCGTTGGCTGCTGCGTCGAGCTGAAGATGTTACGTTTGAAAAGTGGCAGGAGATGGCATTCGATACAACGCTTTACTGGCCAATGACAGAACTGCCACGTTATCAACGCCGCTTTGAATCATTGCAACGGACTCATCCCAAGTTGGCCTTCGAGGTTGAACCCTACCTTGAGCACCTATTGGACTGGGATTACCGTAGCACACTTAAATCCACTCAAACCACACTCGCTGTCGCGTGGTACGAAGAGCTTTACGGCAGAGGCTATCCAGTTGAAACCTTGAAAGAGGAATTCGTGGCAAACATTCCGGAACGATTTCGTGCGCTTGCTCGCGCGGCGATGACGCTGGAAGGGCGCTATGGCAGTTGGCAGGTCGCCTACGGCGACGTACACAGACTTCAACGGCACGCACCCTATGGAAGTTCCAGCAATGTTCCATTTGATGACCGTGCGCCAAGCCTGGGGGTGGCGGGCGTGCGCGGCCCACTTGGTGTCGCCTTTACTATTTATCATAGCTCACCGACTCATGATCCTAATCGGCAGCTTGAGTATGCAACCACAGGCTCGTCCTACAAAGCAGTCTATGAGTTTCATCCGGACGGAGTTAAAGCTGCGAGCTACTTGCACTATGGGCAGAGCCACAACCCGGAATCGGCACATTTTTTCGATCAGGCATTACTCTTGTCAGAGCGGCGGTTCAAACCGGCATGGTTTCACTGGGACGATGTTGTTGCCAATACGCGGCGTGCCTACAGCCCCGGCGATTGAGCTGAGGAGTATTTGAGGAACTGCTGGCGACTTCAGTTCAATGCCAGAAAACTGAGACTCTCTGAATAGGCGCCTTCTCTTGCTTCTAGTCTTTGGATGTGCCGCCGCGAGAATACTGCGATGTTCCAAACTAGTAATTCAGGATCTGACCTTTGCTTATTACTTTCTGGATGCTTTTTGTATTGTTGATATCCTCAAGAGGATTGCCAGCTAGCAATACCATATCTGCGACTTGACCCTCAGAGATTGACCCCATTTCGTCTTCGAGCCCAAAAAATCGAGCAGGAATCAGAGTTGCAGCTTCGATGGCTTCCATGGGTGTTAGACCAGCTCGAACCAACATATCTAACTCTGAATGTAAACTGTATCCGGGAACCGAAAGATTTATAGGAACATCTGTTCCCGCGCCAAAAGCCACGCCAGCATCATGCATGCGCTTCGTTAAGAACATACTCCAGTTGGCAAATCTTAAGTCACCTGCTGGTGCAGAACGTCGCGTCTCCGTTTGAAAAAGCCAGTCTTTTTCAACTTTAGTTGGGAGGCGTGAAAGAGCAAGTTCCCAATCATCTCGTCGCCATGGTGGTTTAAGTATGAAGGAGTTTAAGCGTAGTGTTGGGACCATAACGGTCTCATGAAGCGCGGCAATCACGATGTCGCATTCAGTTTCATCATAGTTCTCTATTGCGAGCAGCCTTTGCTCAGAATGCATTGCAGCTCGTAGCTCAGCACCAGCGATGCCGCTTTCATTCTTAAGTAAGGCGAGTCTCGCACTGTGTAATTCCGTTGCGCTTGCAGCACAATCCATCTCAATGTTCCGCAGATGCTCAATAGAGCTTACTCTGGGGCCTGCGTCGCGGGCCCTCATCGCCAGAGGGACGTGCGAGTCAATGGGGAGGCTTAGCTCATTAGCCACTTCGGTTAGCGCGTCGAATATGCCTGGCTTGACCATTTCATAGACCTTTATAAAATCCACGCCCTGCTCATGCATTTCGATCACTTGTTGCCTTGCAGCCTCCGGAGTTGTTAAAGGCACGCCTATCTCAGGCCTGCCAATACCGTTGTAGACTACAAATTCCCCATCAAGCAGCGGTCCAGCAAAAAAGACACGCGGCGCTACTGCACCGGCGGTTCGCATGTTCTCAACAACTGGCAATATTTCATGCATCAGTCCACCAGTATCCCGAACACTGGTAATGCCATATGATAGGAAGAGATCCGGCATTGCCTCCGTAAGCCTTTCGTCATAAGTTAAATGCACATGAAAGTCCCATAGACCAGGGATCAGGAACTGACCCTTCCCGTCAATTACATTGGCGATCTCGATATGATCTTTTGAGTCCTGCACGGCGATAATCTCGTCACCATCGAAGATTACGGTTTGATGCTCTTTTAATCCATTAACTGCGTCTATAGTCGTCACATCTGTGATAGCGGTGCCGACATTGTTAGCTGCAGCCCGAAGTGGTACGGAATGTTGACCGCACGCTGTCAGCAGCAACAAGACTGCGGCTTGGGCCATGCGTATTTGCAAGATTTTATGCAAGTTCTTTTCCTTGTTTTTCAATATTCCTCCAGCTGACTTTTTCTAAAGCGTGCTTTTTTTGTTTGAAAATAATGCCCGTTCTCGTCGACTATAGAGCACATTGATTGCCAAGAACTCATCTATTTGATCAAATATGGACCGCACTTCTGTGACACTAAAACCTCCGCGGCTGACCTTCTCGATTGTAAGGAAAGACTATTAAAAGGTATAGAAGTCATCGTGCTGTCAGAAAACCTCGATTATCAAGCGTGTGATGATGCAATATGTTTTCTGCCAATGTCTGTTTCTGTCTCACTTACAGTCGAGTTTCAAAAGTTAGACTACGAACATTCAAACTAATTGGCGTTAGTCATAATGTTGGCGGAACAAGACTTTATTTGTGTGGTGGTATGTGTCGCTTAAGCCTAACTATAGCCAGAGAGCGTAAAAATTCTACATTTTTTATCACGACTAATTTATTCTCTTCATAAGATTTCTGTTGGAGAAAGTCATGAAGAGCCCCCTAGTCGTTCTTAGCGCCACGGTTTGCGCATTATTTGCCCTCATCTCAAATGCCCAACAAGTAGAAAGGGCAGCTCCGTTCTTTGCAGACGATTTATCCTATGATCCGAATATCCCAAAGCCAGAAAACATAATTGGTCATCCACTTGGGCATCGCATCGCCAGGAACGACTTACTAGTTACTTACATGCGGACAATCGCAGAGCTCTCACCGCGCATTTCCGTTGAAGACATCGCTCGTACCCATGAAGGACGCCCTATTCTCGGTTTAACCATTACCAGCCCTGAGAACCACGCGCGCATCGACGAAATAAAAGCTGCCCATATTGCACTGAGCGACCCAGATAGCGTACAGGAAGTTAGCGAGAGCATGCCGGTGGTCACCTGGTTGAACTATGGTGTGCATGGCGCCGAAGTCAGCTCAACTGACTCCTCTATGGCAGTGACCTATCACCTGGCGGCTGCACAAGGACCAGCAATAGAAGAAACACTGAATAAGAGCGTCATCATTCTCATCGCCGTGTTAAACCCTGATGGCAACAGTCGCATGTCAGCATGGAATCATATGAATGGGGCTTACGTTCCAGTTTCTGATCCAGAACACAGACTGCATAATACTTTTTGGCCGGGAGGGCGAACCAACCACTATTGGTTTGATCTGAACAGACAATGGCTAATGATCCAGCATCCAGAGCCAAGAGGCTGGGTGGCTAAATTCCATGAATGGCGACCCAACATTACAGTCGATTATCACGAGATGGGTTCGGCCAGTACTTACTATTTTCACCCCGGTGCGCCTGAAAGAACCTTCCCCTATATTCCTGAACGGTCAATGGAGTTGTTGGACGAGGTTTCTGATCGGCCTCGCTCATGGCTGGACAGCGAACAGAGGCTTTATTTTCATGAAGAAGGCTTTGATAACT
The DNA here is from genome assembly GCA_003514305.1 of Gammaproteobacteria bacterium. GTDB lineage: Bacteria > Pseudomonadota > Gammaproteobacteria > Pseudomonadales > Pseudohongiellaceae > UBA9145. The sequence continues at coordinate 5,810 of DORE01000020.1, forward strand.
ACTATATTGGTAAAGGGTCAACCTACCCGCACATGCATGCCAGTATGGGGATGCTGTTTGAACAGGCTAGCTCCGTGGGCTTAATCGATACCCCAAATGGTGTGCTTTCCTTTCAAGACAATATTCGAACACAGTACCGAACGTCCCTTGAAATGATCCGAGCCGGACTGGAAATGAAGGACGAGTTACTGCAATACCAACGAGAATTTTCCAGAGAGACAGCTGAGCTGGCAGCAGGTGACGATATCAAAGCTTACGTTTTCTCATCGCCAGGTGATGACGCCCGCGCCTACCATGCAATCGATATCCTAAATCGACATCAGATTGAAGTAAATCGGCTGGCAAAAGATGTAGAGATTGATGGCACGCTTTATCCAGCGGAAGACTCGTATTTAATAAAAACCGAACAAGCACAATACCGTATGATCAAGGCGCTATTCGAATTAATTACTGACTTCGACGATGAAACCTTCTACGACGTGTCAGCCTGGACATTGCCTCTGGCATTCGATTTCGACTTCTCTCCTCTGACAGCGCGGGAGCTTCGGAGCAATGTGTCAGGTGAAATTATCAGCGCCGAGTTTCCTGCTGCCCCAGCACCATCCCCAGCGTCTTACGCCTATTTATTTGATTGGTCAAATTACTATGCGCCAAGAGCTCTTTATCGGTTACTCGAAGCAGGCGTTCTGCCAAAAGTGGCAACTCAACCAATTTCCATCACCAGCAATGGTGAAGCAATAAGTCTTCCGGCAGGCGCCATTCTTGTGCCACTTGGGTGGCAAGGCGGAGACCTGGCAGATGATGAAATTCATACCCTGATGGATTTGATTGCCGCAGAGGATGGAATTAAAGTTCATCCGGTCCACTCAGGGCGCACACCTCAAACAGGGATGGACCTTGGCAGCCGTAATTTTACGAATATTCCTTTACCAAAAGTTCTCTTGATTGTTGGCGAAGGAATCGCTTCCTACGATGCTGGTGAAGTCTGGCATCATCTCGATGCACGCATGAACATACCCGTGCACATGGTTAACAAGCGCGAAATCGGTGGCCTCGACCTAAATAACTACACACACTTGGTGCTTGTCGGAGGAAATCACGGTGATCTCGAATCGGCAAGCGATGAAGTTGATAACTGGGTGAGCAACGGTGGCACCCTGATCGGCATTCGGCAAGGCGCGAGCTGGGGGTATAACCACCTACTCAATCAAGATTCATCACGCGGCAGTTCCGAAGGCGGACCAAGCAGCGAACGCTTCGATTATGCTGACAAGAACGAAATCGAGGCGCAAGACATCATCGGAGGCGCGATCTTTGCAGGTGATCTTGATATTACCCACCCAATTGGATTTGGTATCGACAATCGTAAAATAGCCAGTCTGAGAAATACTCTGATTGCCTTTGATCCGCCAAAAAACCCATGGGCAACACTAATCAAAATACCAGAAGATGCTCTTCTCTCCGGTTTTGCTTCTCGCGAAAATCAAAAAACGCTTGCCGGTAAGGCAATGGCTCTTGCGGAAAGACACGGCCGAGGAAGCGTGATTCTATTTGCTGACAACCCAAACTTTAGGGCTTACTTTTTTGGCACGAACAAGTTGTTTACCAATAGTCTGTTTTTCTCATTGGCGTTTGACAGGCCACGGTAACAAAAGGAATACTCAGATCACACAATAGGGGCAGAGAAATTGAACACTATCAGAACATTAAGCCAGGTAGCTGGCTTCATCGTGCTTATTTTTGTGACGGCACTTGTCACTTTGCGGTTTCAATACAGCAATGCTGACGGCCCTTCCATTCTATTCCCAGGCGGAGAGATGACGTCCGGAGAACTTCACACTGGCCCTGAGCCGGACTGGAGTTTCACCGATAACATCTACACCGTCGATCTACAATTAAACGACCCCATGGCTTCTCGGCGGATCTACATAATCGAAAGTGAAGGCAAAATCTATGTAGTATCAGGCTACATGCGCTCTTTCCTTGGCCGCATATGGAAAGAATGGGCCTTTGAGGCTGACGCGGGGAATAACGAAGGCGTATTGCGCGTCAATGGTATTCGCTATCCGCGAAGGCTGATACGAATTGAAGAGGGCAAGGCGCTGAATGGAGTCGCTGCCAAGCTTGCAACAAAATATGGCGGAGCACCAGTGCCTGCATCGGAGGATGTCATACGAAATGTGAGAGCCGGTTTTGAATCTGGCAACACATGGGTTTTTGAGTTGCAACCTCGACAAGCTTAGGAGAAACCAAAAATGTCTCGGAGAAATTACTTAATCCTTTGCGGCGCCGGCTCAATAGTCACTGTACTTGCCATGATGTTTATACCCGGTGTTGCTGATACATTTGAAAACTTCATGCTTTTGTTTCTTATGACCAACGCAAACTGAAGCATCAACAATGGAACTCTGGATGCCGACACTGCGTTACTTCAAAGTCAGGCTGATCGATAACTCTTTTGCAGCGTTGATAAAACTAGCAAGAGAGTTCTAGAACGTCCACTGCTAGCCTTGTTTACATGCTTTGTGACAACGATGTCAACAGCCATTGGCTTTAGAGGTCTCCTGCCTCTCTCGAAAAGATACTTGGAATCCCTGTGTTCGACGATATCGCTTGATACATTCCTTGCCACATTTTAGGCTTCATTATTCCCTCGGTGCCCAAGGAGTCGAGCATATATGCCTAATTTTCTTAATTCCGGAGACAGTTTTCCGTCGATAACGCTTTGCTTGGTTGGTGGCGGTACTTTTTCGCTACCAGACGATTTTGAGACATCCATGACCATAGCATTGTTTTATCGAGGGCATTGGTGACCCTTTTGCCGCCGGTTATTAGCTGGTTATGAAGAACGCCGTGCAGCGTTTTTATCAGAGGGTGTCAGTATTGTAGCTGGTACCGTTGATACGCAGGAACAGACAGCTGAAGTCTCGAAAGATTTAGGATTTCCTGTCGCCTATGGTATGAGTCGTACCGATGGCGACGCGATAGGGTCGTGGTGGGAAGAGCATCGTGACCACATCCAACCTAGCGAATTCGTTATTACCAAAAGCGGTAAAGTGGTTATGTCCACCTACAGCAACTCACCAATCGGACGTATGGATCCAGCAGAAGCCTTAACACTCATTCGGTATCTGAATGCCCAACGTACAGATAAAGGAAAGAGTTGATCTCTCACTCCATCAAAATGGGAATCAACATTTGAACAAAAATATAAGCCTTGAGCTTCTATTTTCTTGGCCCCAATGACAGTTGGGGAGCTAAGTCGAAATTACAGGCAGTTACGTAGAAGGGGCTAGGTATTGAACAACTTGAGCAAGCTACTAATAATAATCTCGCTACTCCGCTTTTCTATCGGGGCGAGTGCGGACATTTGGTTTTGTCAAACAACCCACTGGGCTGTCCTTGATCAAGAGGCGAAGTTTGCGCAAGAGCATGAGGGCGGATTTATCATAGACACAGAGAAAGGCTTCAGAAATAGGGCATCAAATACGGGACTGTATGGCGGTTCGTGTACAAAAACAGCTGATGTATCCGGTCAACCTAAGATTTTCTGTGAGGAGGATAAAAACCTCTTAAACAGGGAAACCAGCGGAGTACAATTATTCATAGATATCCAAACGCAAACTTTTACCTATGTCAGAACTAATCTATGGGGCGGGTTCGGTGTGGGGATCGAAACGAATTTGGGAACATGCACAAAAGATTAGCCCGCCACCACAACTACCATCAATCGAGGCCTGTCTAAAAATTTAAAACTGTTAGTGCAATTACTGACCAGCCCACGGCTGAGCTCTCGCATGACCCTGAAGGCTTTTCATGAGACCTATAAACAACCGCAGAAACGCATATGACGACCAAAATTCGATACGACCTTTCAGGCCCCTATGAGGAGATTTAATTGGCTGAAGAGCTCATCAAATAAAGGGAGGAGTTACGGATTAATTGATGCCCTTACTGGGGCTTGCTAACACCCTACGGTACTACTCAACCTGTAAAATCTTGATAATACTTGCAGGTTTGCACATTGTTTCCTATCTAAAGCTCAATCAACCATAATCTCATCAGAATTTGCAGGCAGCAAGATGACCATACCATCTTCGGTGATGACTGCGCCATCTGGTAAATCGCCATTGAATGCAGCGATTGCCATAGCATTTCTTGGCGCCGGTACGAGATGATATAAGGCGAGCAGCCCAATATCTGCCTCGTCTGCCAGGCGCGCGAGATCAGCAGTAGTTGCGTGGTAGTCCTGGATATCATGAAGTACGGTCGCAAGTCGCGTATTGCCAGACCTGCGTGACAAGGTCTCTGCACCTTGCACAAGTTGCAAAGCCATCGCGTCATGTAAGACGACGTCCGCGCCATCGGATAATTCTATAATTTTGTCAGTGACTAAGGTATCGCCACTGATCACTACGGAGCGACCACC
>DORE01000097.1:0-9315 GCA_003514305.1 Gammaproteobacteria bacterium
AGCCATCAAAATCGGCGCCAATGTGATCGCCCAGGCGGGCCCAGTGCTCCAGGCGGCGACTGAGTCCACGCAAGCCGTGCTCGATCATTTTGATTTCATGGAATCCGCTCTGAGAATTGGGTTGGCCTGTTCGGAATAGCGCCGGAGAGCATCCAGCACGAGCAATACAATGCAGCTGTCGAGTTAGCGTGTTGCAATCAGCCTTGTTAGTTAGCGCTTAAATTGCCTTCATGATACAAAGACGGTGTGACTTACTACGCGGACAATAGTGACCTTCTTTTCAATCGTTATCGAGCTATATCCCCTCAGCGGCTGCATGCGGGCTGGCTGCAGTATTTGCCTGACAAGCCGGGTCGAGCCTGTGATGTAGGGGCGGGCACTGGTCGCGATGCCAATTGGTTGGCAGATATGGGCTGGCACGTTACTGCTGTTGAGCCAGAGCCCGCGTTTCGCAAGCGCGCCAGTCTTGGCTGTCACGAGCAAATTGTGTGGTTGGACGATTGCTTGCCAAGCCTGTCAAAACTGCAAGGGAGGAACTTGGAGTTCCGCCTGATTCTGCTCAGTGCTGTATGGATGCATCTTCCCGAATCGCAGAGAGGACAGGCTCTAACCACGTTGGCTGAGCTGCTCGCCTCTGACGGGGTGCTGGTCATAAGCTTGCGTCACTCCCATGCAGAAGAGAGACAGGCAAGGGATATTTATCCAGTCAGCGCGTCCGAGCTCGAGCGGTTGGCAAGCACGCGAGCGCTGACGACCCAATCAGTGACCAAACGTGCGGATCATCGTGGTCGCGATCATGTGTCCTGGGAAACTGTGGTGCTTGCGCCGGCTAGAGATTCTAGCGCTTTAAAAATCGAGCCCATCTGATGCGCTTAACTCATTTCTATATTAGATGTTTGCAATGATTGACCTTCGAAGCGACACGACAACGCAGCCATCGGAGGGCATGCGCAGGCGCATGGCCAGTGCGCCGGTGGGTGACGATGTTTTCGGAGATGATCCGACCGTCAACGCCTTGCAGGAAAGGGTTGCGAATCTTGCGGGCAAAGACGCTGCTCTGCTGCTGCCGTCAGGGACTCAAAGTAATCTGGTGGCATTGCTTTCTCACTGCCAGCGAGGCGAGGAGTATCTCGTGGGGCAGGATTACCATACCTACTTGTATGAAGCGGGCGGTGCTGCTGTGTTTGGCAGTATTCAGCCCCAACCTATCCCGGTCTCCGCCGATGGCACTTTGGATCTCGAGCTCGTGCAGTCTCTAATCAAGCCTGATGATCCGCACTTTGCCCTTTCTAAGTTGCTCGTGCTAGAAAACACTCATAACGGCAAGGTATTGGGGCTGGACTACATGGCGCAAGCGTCCGCGCTCGCGCAACGCCATGGCCTGTCGCTGCACCTGGACGGCGCGCGTATATTTAACGCAGCGACCGAGCTTGGTGTGGAACTGAAGGAAATCGTCGGCGATGTGGACAGCGTCTCAATCTGCTTTTCCAAAGGGTTGGGCGCACCCGTAGGCTCATTACTGTGCGGCTCCGATGAATTCATCGCTGCGGCGAAACGCTGGCGCAAAATGGCGGGGGGCGGCCTGCGTCAGGCGGGCGTGCTGGCAGCAGCGATTGACTACGCGCTTGATCATCACGTCGATCGCTTGAAGTCTGATCATGCAAATGCAAAACGTATTGCTGAGGCCGTGTCGGGACTTGATGCTGTCACGCTCTTAAGCAATCAGACCAATATGGTCTTTATTGAGCTTGCCGATGAGGATACCGGCGCGCAGTTTGGGCAATTTCTAGCGGAGCGCGGTATAAACGCGCTGGGCGGCAAGCGGATGCGTCTGGTGGCTCATCTTGGCATAAGTGAGCAAGACACAGACGCCGTGATCGCGTCGCTAGAAGAGTACTTTACGCTGTAGCTGATTTACTAGCTCATGGACCTCTTTGGAGATTACATTGCGCGGGTTTTGGCGCGTTTATCTCCGGCGCACCTCACCCGTATTTCTCCTTACTGAGGAAGGAATTAGCGGGGCGATCTTCTGATTGGAGATGTCTGTTGTTTCGCCGAAATCTGCGGTGTGGCGACGATAGTCGTGCCATCAGCGCTGTTGGGTTTCCCAATTTTCAGGATAATGCAGAGGCACCTCAGCCTTTGGCATAGGCGGCAGCCCCAAAATCTTGTCTGATACTTTTTCCGCCACCATGATGACTGGCGCGTTTATGTTGCCGTTCGGTAGCGTAGGGAAAACCGAAGCGTCAATCACTCGAAGATTCTCGAGGCCATGCACACGGCATTCTGGATCCACTACGGCCTGGTCATCAGTGCTGGGGCCCATTTTGCAGGTGCCTGCCGGATGGTAAGCGCTTTCTATGTTTTGCCGAAGCCATGCTGTTATTTCTGAATCGGACTGGACATCAGAGCCAGGCTGGAGTTCTGGGCCTCGAAAGGACTCCATCGCCGGCTGCGACATGATTTCCCGGGTCAGGTGGATAGACTGGCGCCAGGCCTCGAGGTCTTCCTCATGCTGCAAATAGTTGAAAAGAATACTCGGTGCGTCGTTGACATCGCTTGACTGAATTCTCACGCGACCGCGGCTTTTGGGCTTGTTGGGTCCCACGTGCACCTGAAATCCATGGTCGTCGGTGGAGGCAGTACCATCATAGCGCATCGCTGCTGGCAGGAAATGATACTGAATGTCTGGTGACTTTAGTCCGCTCCTCGAGCGGACAAAAGCGCAGGATTCAAAATGATTGGTTGCCCCCAAGCCGTCTTTGAATAACAGCCATCGCGCTCCAATTAACCCCTTGCTCAATAGACCAAGCTTTTTGTTCAAAGTAACCGGTTGCTTGCAGTGGAATTGAAAGTAGACCTCGAGGTGGTCCTGCAGATTTTCGCCAACTCCATATAATTCATGCACGGGCTGAATGCCGGTACTGGAAAGGTGGCTCGGATCTCCGATGCCGGAGAGCTGCAAAAGAATGGGGGAAGCGATGCTTCCTGCCGACAGTATTACTTCGTTCTTTGCAATGTAAGTGGTGGTCTCGTTTCTTGCGCTAACTACCACGCCCGTTGCCCGCTTACCATCCAGAACAACCCGATTTGCGCGAGCCTGAGTGACAATCGTCAGGTTTGGCCTATTTATAATGGGGTCAAGATACGCTTTGGCGGTAGATTCACGGATACCGCGATTGACGGTCATGTGCATCGGCCCGAAGCCTTCCTGAAATTCGCCGTTATAGTCCTGTGTCTCCGGGTACCCAGCCTGAACGCCAGCGTCAATAAAAGCCCGATAGAGCGGACTCAGCCGCATGTCATTACCCCCGCTGACGCCCAGAGGGCCATTGCCACCGCGATAAGTATCGCCGCCTTTGATCCAGCTTTCGGCACGTTTGAAATAGGGTAGGCAGTATCTGTAGCCCCAATCTGTAGCCCCTAATTCTTCCCATTCCTCATAATCATGTGCATTGCCACGCACGTATACCATGCCATTGATGGAGGATGTGCCTCCAAGTCCTTTGCCTCGGGGGCAGGAAATCCGGCGATCATTGAGACAAGGTTCGGGGTCAGAGTAATAGCCCCAGTTGAATCGACGCATCGCCATCGGGTAGGAAAGCGCGGTCGGCATGCGCACTAGCAGGTGTTTGTCGGTGCCTCCGGCCTCGATCAGCAGGACCTTGTTCGCAGGGTCTGCCGATAAGCGGTTTGCAAGAACGCAGCCAGCCGAACCAGCACCAACAATAATATAGTGGAATTCATTTATCGCGGAGACGATCATAACGGCCGGGTTCCGATCAGTAAAAGCGAGACTTTTAGGTTTGTTGTGCTTTATTCCTAGTGAGGTCATGTGTCTGGAGGTCTCTGCGGTATCGGATGATCAGAGTCGTTACCAGCAGATAGAAGACGATTACAACTAGGCCAATCCATTCGATCCTAAGCGGAGTAAATCGATACAGCAAGATGAGAGTGTAAAGGAGGAGCCAGTGTAACGTCACATACTTCCGAAAGCCCATCTCAGCCACAGTCCAATTAAGATTGCTCGAGTAAAGTCGTGTCAGTGAGTCAAGGGAGTTCACGACGAAGACTACTCCCACCAGCAGCATGAAGCCATTAAGTAAGCCAGTGATCTCGATGTTTCGCTCATACACCCCAAAAAGCACAGAGAACCAAAGTGCGATTGGAATAGAAGGGATGCATAGTAGCGCAAGTAAAAGTTGCCAAGTTCGCAGCCCGCCAACAAAGCGTGCTACAAACTGTCCGATCATAATGCTCCATGCAAACCACCAAAATAAGTAGAAGGCGTGGTAATCAGAAAATGGCATGATGAACTGATGTATCACGCCAAAATACTGACTAAGATCCACAAGATTTTCCGCGAGGCCGCGGAACCCCAGCCCCCCGTACTGCCACACCAATACGATGAGGACAAAGAACAGCCAAGTTGAGGAAAGACTCAAGAGTTTTACATACCGAATATCGGTGCTGGAAAGCACCGCGATCATTAGGACCATGCCGGCAATGAGATATTGCTGAAACGTCGTTACGCCGCTGAGGTAATCCGGTAAATAAGTCAGAAACAGGTAACCGGTAAATGCGCAGGTGGTAATAACTATGGCGTTATTGATCCACTTAACCCAAGGTATTTCAAATAGCTTTAAGCTCGGTTCAACGAGGCAAAAATAAAAAGTTGTAACGAAGTAAAACAACCAGATTAAGAAGCCCCAAAATCCGAATTCGATGGCCAGGGGATTAGTAAAGCCGTACACCGCTTCTGTTGCGTAAACTGGAAACTCTCCTAGCGGAAAGATGATCAGCCCAACATCGAGGCCTGACGTAAAAAGAATGGCGAAAAAGGCAAATAAGCTTGTCGGCATTTCGCCATACAAAATTAGATGGCCCCAACGTAATACCAGCAGGAGAGATGCCGTCAAAATCAGAATCACCGCGCTTGAGAGAATGAGGTCGCTCACCGTTGCTCTCTTACAGTTGGGCTTTCCTTTTGCATATTGAGGCGGGTCACTTAGATGAAGATGCTCGAGTCTATCAGGTTTCGATGTGAAGTCAGCGGTGATTGACGACTATTTCGTCAATAACGCCTTGAGGCTTTGCTTTCTAGAAACAATTACATAGGATATGGGCTCATTCAATGTTCAGGAGCCTCACATGCGACCAGTATTTAGTTTTGTGTCTGCCGCCGCCGTTTTCTTTTCGGCGTCCGCACTCGCACAGGAATATGTCACCATCGATATGGAAATCGATATCGATAAGCCTGCAGTGGAAGTTTGGAAGAAAGTAGGCGACTACTGCGGGATCAGCGAATGGCTTGGACTCGACTGTGAGATTACTATGGGCGATGGTGGTATGGGCTCTGTGCGATCGCTGTTGGGTGGGCGTATTCTGGAAATCATGGTGGCGCGGACTGAGCTTTCCTATGGTTACACCCAGCCGGCGGTGGAGGGAGAGTTCTACAATCTTTACCACGGCTTCATGGAGGCCCGTCCGGTGACTGATTCCACTTCGAAAATGCTGTACACGTTGACCTTGGATGTCTCCAATCTGCCAGACCAGGCTGCAAAGGACGCTGATATTGAGAGACGGCGCGGCATGTTCACCAATGCGCTACGTGCTATGAAGGAACTGGCCGAAACGGACTAGCAATGGCGGCTCAGAGAATGCGTGACCTAATTTTTCTCGCCCATTTTTAATGGCGTCTGGGTTGGCATATTAATGAAGTCACAGGCGGCAAGGATCAGTGCCACGTCCCCATCGATGATGTAATCAATGTCTTCAATTAATGACTAGGTTGGCGTCTGTCCTAAACAGAGTGTGGGCGGGATACTGTTCTCGCCTGCCTCAAATTTTGTATTCCTTGTTGATGCAGCCAACGACGTTGCGTTTTATTGGCTTTTCAAACTTCTTCGTTCGCATTTCGGTGCTGGCTGTTATGTATTCCGGATCAGCGTTCGCCGCCGAGCTTTCTGTTGGTGCCAACGTTGGCAACGTGCCGTGGGAATTTCAGGATGAAAACGGAGACTATGTCGGGTTTGAAATCGATCTGGTCACTGAGGTCGGTAGACGGCTTGATATGAATGTAGAGATCATCAACATTCCGTTCAGTGGTCTGTTCTCTGCGGTGCAATCTGGTCGAATCGATATTGCCATTTCTTCGATCACGATAACTGAACGTCGGCTGGAATCAGTGGCTTTCGTGCAGCCTTATTACGACAGCGCGCAGTCTTTAACCGTGGATAGTGGCAGTGATATCACCAGCCTAGACGACATGCGCGGAAAAGTGGTGGCTGTGGACACAGGTTCGACCGGCGACATATGGACCTTAGAGAATGCCTCCCGATTCGGCTTTAGTGAGATCCGCCGATTCGAGGGTCTGGTGCCTGCCATGCTGGATGTGCAGTCTGGCAGAGTTGACGGTTACATCTCCGATATCCCGGGTCTGGAATATTTCATCAGAGACAAACCTTATTTCAAAGTAGTGCAGCGCATCGAGACAGGCGAGCGTTACTCCATGGTGTTGGCTCGAGGAAACCCTTTGGCCGATCAGGTGAATAATGTGATAAGTGAGCTCAAGCGCAGCGGCTTTGTCGCGGAGCTGCACCGCAGTTGGTTTGGCAGTGTGCCACTGGCCAGCAGCTCAACGGTTTCAGTGGTAGATAGGCCAATCTCTGCCTCCGTCGGCGGGCGAGATGGAGGGTTTGCCCAGACTTTTCTCAACTGGAGTGTGCTGCTTAACTCTATGCCCCTTTTGTTGTCTGGCTTTGGCATCACGTTGTTGCTGGGGGCCATCGGGATCTTATGCGGGTTGGTCCTGGGCTTGTTTCTGTCTTTGGTGCGACTTTATGGTGTGTGGCCTGCAAGTCTCGCGACGAAAGTTTATATCGATATATTTCGCTCTATCCCCATTCTTGTTTTACTGATCGTAGTTTACTATGCGCCGCCTTTCGCGGGCATCCAGCTGTCTGCTTTTACGGCAGCAGCCATTGCCTTGACACTGGTTTCGGCCGCCTACACTGCCGAGATATTCCGTGCCGGTATCGAAGCGATTCCGGCTGGTCAGTTTGAGGCTTGTCGGGCACTGAGTTTGAGCTACCGGCACACGATGACGGATGTGATTTTGCCGCAAGCCGTTCGCGTCGTGATTCCGCCGCTTACGAATAACTGTATTAATGTCATCAAGGACACGGCATTGGCATCAGTAGTCGCCATGCCGGATCTTCTAAAGCAGGCAAATCAGGCCCAGGCGCTGGAGGCCAATCCCACCCCGCTTATCGCGGCGGCGTTTATTTACATTGCCTTGCTGTGGCCGCTTGTCGGTTTGGTAGGGCGACTGGAGCAGCGGTTTCGGCAGGAGTACTACCGGTGACCGCGATCGTCTCTATTAAGAATTTGAGTAAGCAATTTGGGAATTTTGACGCTCTAGCTGGAGTCAACTTGGAGATCAATGAAGGTGAGGTGGTCTGTATCTTGGGTCCATCCGGTTCAGGAAAATCAACCCTGATTCGCTGCATTAACCAGCTTGAAGACTTCGACAGTGCCAGTGAGGTTAAGATTGGGGGTATCGATATCACTGCCGGGAAAACAGTTCGTGCGGACGTGGGCATGGTGTTCCAGTCTTTTAATCTTTTTCCCCATATGACCATTCGGGAAAACATAAATTTGGCTCCACTGCGTGTGAAGAGGATGTCGGAGCAGCAAGCCAATGCTATTGCCGATGGCTTGATGCGCAGGGTAGGCATTGCGGCTCAGGCGGAAAAATATCCGAGTCAGCTGTCGGGCGGTCAGCAGCAGCGGGTTGCGATTGCTAGAGTTCTTGCTATGGAGCCGCGTGTCATTCTTTTCGATGAGCCGACATCTGCTCTAGATCCAGAGATGGTGGGAGAAGTGCTTGATGTTATGCGCGATATGGCAAAGTCGGGTGTTACCATGCTGGTTGTCACGCACGAAATGGGGTTCGCTCGTCAGGTCGCGGATCGAGTTATCTTCATGGATGCAGGTAAAATAGTTGAAGCGGGCAAGCCGGCGCAGATTTTTGACGAACCGTCACAGCAGCGCACCCGAGATTTTGTGAATGCCGTATTACAGCAGTAAAGAGGGTTTAACGTAAGTGTCAAAGCGGGATTCTGATTTCGGCCTTGATAATGAATTTAAGCTAAAAGAGAGCGAAAGAGTGAGTGAATCCAATACCCAAACAGGATTAGATCTGGAGTTTGTGCGTAGCCAGTTTCCCGGACTGCAAAACGGCTGGAGTTTTATGGACAACGCTGGCGGTACCCAGATTGTGAAAGGCGCGGTAGAGCGCATGAACGATTTCCTGTTCAACAAGAACGTGCAGATTGGCGGCAGCTACGAAATATCGCTCGCTGCCGCGCAAGCGGTGCAGGCGGGCAGGGAGGCGGTGGCGACGCTGGTGAACGCCCGACGTCCTGAGGAAATTGCCTTTGCGCCAACCACAACGGTAGCTATGCAGAACTTGGCGCGTGCTTTGCGCAGTCAGCTTGAGGCAGGCGACGAGATTATCGTGACCGTTTCTGATCATGAGTCCAACATTGGTCCTTGGGTGGGGCTAGAAGAATTCGGCGTCACGATAAAATTTTGGAATCTGGACAGAGGTTCACTGGAACTTAGACTGGAAGATCTAGAATCGCTAATGACTGAGCGTACGCGCATGGTAGCAGTAACTCATGTGTCCAATATTCTGGGTACTGTGAATCCGGTGGATAAGATTGCGAAGTTTGTGCATCAGCGTGGTGCATTGATCTGTGTTGACTGTGTTGCCTACGCGCCGCATCGCGCTGTTGATGTCCAGGGATGGGACGTAGATTTTCTCGCCTTCAGTATCTACAAGGTTTACGGCCCCCATGCCGCTGTGCTGTATGGTAAGTATGAGTTGATGGCAAAGCTGGACAACCTGTATCACTACTTCTATAGCAAAGATAAGGTGCCGGCCAAGCTGGAGCCTGGCAATGCTAATTACGAGATAGCCTACTCGACCGTGGCGATTGTCGATTACCTGGCCGCGGTCGGTGAGCGAGGTGGAGCCGCCGGCACGACCCGAGAAAAGCTTGAAAAGGCGTTTGATCTAATCACTGTCCATGAAAATCGCTTGGCGGAGAAACTGCTCGCTTATCTGCGGTCTCGCGAAGACTGTCGCATTATTGGCTTCGAGCGTGGTGATGATCCTCGAAGGATACCTACCATCAGCTTTAAAATTGCCGGCAAGGATTCCGGTGAGCTGTGTCAGGCGCTGGATCAATACCGGATCGCAGTCCGTTTCGGTGATTTTCATGCCCGCCGACTGGTTGAATATCTGGG
>DORE01000097.1:9703-14133 GCA_003514305.1 Gammaproteobacteria bacterium
AGGCTTGATTGCTGCGCTAGAACAGGTGCTTTCCTAGCCTCTGTCCTGCACGGACAAGAAACCCTTCGCGCTGTTGACGTTTTTACTAGCCTTTAACGATCACTATAGCGGCTTAAGACCGAATCCCGTGCGTGAGTAGCTCGCAGCTAATAGTAAGGAAAACATCCAGCCCGTCATGCAGAATATCGCCCACGGGAGGTATTCCAGGGTTGGGATACCAAGTGTGGTAGCCATGAATATGGCGGACACCGTCCACGGCATCAATGGTTCTAAGATGGTAACGGAATCTTCTATTGACCTAGACAGATTCTCAGGCGCAAGATCCTGATCCCGATAAGCCGTCTGAAATAAGCTCCCCACTATTAATGCGGTCACTCCGCCGTGGCTCGTCAGGGCAATCATGGTTGCACCACAGGCCAAAGTTGCCGCGATCAGGCCAAGCACAGAGCTTGCCTTGGACATGATGACGTTCAGTAACTTGTTCAGGCCTCCGGAGACATCCATGGCGGCTGCCAACAAAAAAGCAGCGATGATCAGGATCAGAGTGGCTGACATGGAATTGATGCCGCCTCGGTTCAGCAAACCGGTTAGGCTCTCACTAGGTGCCTGCGCCAAACCAGTCATGCTGACATCGAATCCGTTGATGGCGCTAATAACAGCATTTTGCGCACTGAATCCGTGCACGGTCATGCCGATGGCCATCGCGACAATCGACGAAAACGCCATGACAACCGCTGCCGGTTTACGGCTGAACGTTCCCAGAATTACAAGACATGCAGGTAGAAAAACCACCGGATTAATTCGATACGCACTTTCAATCTCCGTAAGTATCGGCTGAACCATGCTGACATTTTGCCCTTCGTTGGCAACTATCCCGGCAAGCATGTAAACAGCTAAAGCAATAACAAAAGAAGGGCCGGCGGTATAAATCATATTGCGGATGTGATCGTACAGATTGGCATTGGCTGCAATAGCGCAGATATTTGTCTGATCTGAAAGAGGGGAGAGTTTGTCGCCAAAATATGCTCCAGATACCACCGCGCCGGCAGTCGCAGCCAACGGGACGTTGATGGTGGCGGCAATACCCATCAACGCGACGCCGATGGTTCCGGCGGCCGCCCAGGACGAGCCGGTCATTGACATGATGGCTGTGATCAGAAAAGCCGTGACGATCATGAACCGAGGGTTTACCAATTGCACGCCATAGTAAACTAATGCAGGGATCGTTCCACTGAACATCCAGGTACCAATCAATAGCCCGATTGACAGAAGAATCAGAATAACCGGTAGCACGTTGGCAAATTTGTCGCCCGCAGAGCGCTGAATTTCCTCCCAGTCATGGCCGTGTCGAACCGCAACGACGCTAGCGACAGCGGCAGCGATGCCCATGATGAATACGAGAAGCTCTGTACCAATCGGCAAAAACGTGCCACCGATAACCAGCAATACCAGCATGGTGAATAGCGGCAGAACTGCTTCGATTAGTGAGATAGGTTTATCCATGAGGGCTTGCAGCAAACAATGCTCGTTCCAGATCCTCCCATAAATCGGAAACGTCTTCCAAGCCCACATAGAGACGAATTAATCGAGGTGATACACCAAAATCCACTGCAGCGCTGCAAGATCCGGCCTGACCAATCGAGATCTCCGCGGGCATGACGAGACTTTCATGACCTCCCCAGCTGACGCCTAGCTTGAAAAATTCCAGCGCATTGCAAAATCTAGGAATGTCGAGCGCATCTCCTGCTTCGAAGCTAAAAAGCCCGCCATATCCAGTAAGGTGTGAATGCGGGTTAACCCTGAGTCCCGGATGGTTAACGTGTTTCACCGAGGAATGGTCTGAAAGCTGTTTCGCCAAAGTCAGGCCGCTTAGATGTACTCGCTCCATTCGCAGCGGCAACGTTCTCAAGCCTCTCAACAGAAGAGAGGCTTCATGGGCAGAAAGTTTAGCTCCAAGATATGCCGCCGTCTCGGCGCTCAAATGATTAATTAGGTCAGCGCGTCCGACAAGTGCGCCGGCCACGACATCACTATGACCGGAGATGTATTTCGTTGCTGAATGCACTACCAGATCGATACCTGCAGCCAGCGGCTGCTGATAGATCGGTGATGCCCAGCTGTTATCGACAAGGCTCACCACACCATGTGTTTGCGCTAATTGGGCAAGTGCCCGCAGATCCTGTTCTTGGAACAACCATGACGTGGGTGATTCGAGATAAAGTATTCTGGCACCGGGCAGAGCCTTCGCTACTGCGGCAGTGTCGGAGCCATTCACGAACTCTGTGGTGACGCCAAAGCGGGTACACACCAGCTGCAAAAGTCGATAGGTATCTGGATAGCAATGATTGACACAAACAATATGGTCTCCTGTCCTGATTAGCCCCAGAACGGCATTGCTGATAGCGGCGATACCGCTGGAAAAGGCCAGAGCTTTTTCGCCCCCTTCCAGCAAACAAAGCTTCTGTAATAGTGCCGTGACCGTCGGATTATCAATGCGGGAATAGAGCGCGCGGTCGCTCTGACCCTTGAACCGCACCTCCATCTCCTCATAGGATCCAAAGGTGAACAATGACGTCTGGTAGATTGGTGGCGAAGCAGCGCCTTCAGCATGATAACTATCGTGGTTAAGATAGGTGTGACTGGAAGCGGCAGGGTCCTTTTCCGACATGTGAGCGATTTCATAAAAAGGGAGTATCGAATAGTACAAACACACCCGGCCGAACTCAAATGACAGTGAATCCGGGGCTGATTTGGCTTTCGTTTTTTGTGTTGGCACATTATTCTCGCTGCTTGATCACGGCTGCATCCAAGCAAGGAGACACCATGCAACCATTATGGCAACTGAGTGCTGTTGAGCAGGCGGCAGGAGTAAAAAATCAATCATTCACTGCAACTGAGCTGGTGCAGTCAGTACTTGGAAGAATCGAACAGAAGAACGGGGAGCTTAATGCCATTGTTGATCTGCTGGACGAATCGGCACTTAGTGCGGCACAAGCTGCCGATGCAGCGGTGGCCAAAGGCACGGCACTTGGGCCTCTGCATGGTGTGCCTGTAACTGTTAAAGTAAATGTGGACACAAAAGGTTGTGCCACGACCAATGGCATGGAGGTATTCAAGAACACGATTGCGCCTGATCACTCTCCCATCGTGTCGAATTTGCTGAAGTCCGGAGCCATCTTGATTGGCCGAACCAATACACCAGAAATGTCGATGCGACTCACTACGGACAATCCGCTTTATGGACTGACAAAAAACCCCTGGGACCCGAAAGCGTCGCCCGGTGGCTCTTCAGGCGGCGCAGCGGCTTCCGCCGCCGCGGGATTTTCCGCTATCAACCACGGTAACGACATTGCTGGCTCTCTGCGTTATCCAGCCTCCGCCTGTGGCTTGAGCACCATCAAGCCCGGACTGGGTCGCGTGCCCGCCTATTTGCCTTCAGCTCAAGCGGAGCGCGGTATGCTTGCCCAGCTGATGTCAGTACAGGGAGTAATCTGTCGGGAAGTCAGAGATGTCCGATTTGGAACCGAAGTTTTGATGCAATACGATCCCAGGGACCCTTGGCAGGTTCCGATGCCATTTTCCCAGACGCATGACCACTTGCCGAAAGTGGGTATTTCTCGCAACTCCTATGGGTACCCAATCCATCAGGGCATATTGTCGAATCTGGACAGGGCTGCATCGACCTTGGAAGCCGTGGGATATCAGGTAGAAGAGGTCGAAACACCTTCAATGGCCGAAGCTGCCAGGCAGTGGCTGCTTAATACCAACTTTGAAATGAAGCGACTGCTTGAGCCGGTATTAAAAGACCATGGGTCTGAAACCATCAACAAGATCTTCGACGGTTATTATCAGCTTCACGGCATGGTGGACGCCGAAGGCTATCTGCTAGGAATTGCTGCGCGCACTGCGCTCGTCCGTGAATGGAATCTGTTGCTTCATGATTACCCACTGCTACTGACTCCATACTTGATGCGTGCCAGCTATCCGTATGATCATGATGAGAGTTTTGATGGCGTTAAGGATCTTTTCGATAGCTCAATTTTCAGTTACGGCGTTAATTACATCGGTATGCCAGCCGGATTTGTGCCGGTAGATCTTGTGGACGAGCTGCCTTCTGGTATTCAAATTGTCGGTCAAAAATGGAGTGAAGATTTGATTCTTGATGCCATGCAAGTAATTGAAGATACTGCAGGGGTAATGACGCAAAAGCTGTGGGCTCATGAATCTTGAATTGGGGGTCGGTTGATCTGATCTTGGCTCAGTCAGCCAGGCACTCCGGCAGGCATCAATCGCGGTTAATCGATCAGAGCCTCGTAAATCAGATCTCGGGCGATAGCTCTGGCGTCGGCTGCCCCCGGTCGCCTTTGCCCTTGCGCTTGAATCATTGAAAGCCAGAAGATGTCATTGACCGGATCAATCCAGAACGTAGT
>DORE01000242.1:0-7629 GCA_003514305.1 Gammaproteobacteria bacterium
GTCCAACTGATTGGGTCCACCTCATAGAGTTCGCCTTTTTGATCGTAGTAAATCTCCTGCGTACGCCGATTAAAAACTACAGGTAGCATGGGCGGACGGCTAATCTCCCATATTGCAGGAGCAATAATGACTAAAACTGAGAGAAAGAAAACCCACCAATCTAAATTCGAGCTATAAGGCGCTCCAAACAGATTGGGCAGCATAACAAGAACTAGCCCAACTGCGCCCACGAAAAAAGCCACGCCAGTTAGAATGCCTTTGCTTTCTGCTCTGCCAGTTCGTAAAGAAAGAAACACGCAATCCTGTTGTAGTTGCCCCCGCTAAACCGGACACCACCTCATTCGTTTGATGCCAGTTCTGCCCGATATTCCCAGGGCGATTTCATTTTCAGCCCCTTGTGCGGGTGGCTTCGGTTATAGTCCTCGATCCATCCCGGCAGCCTGGCCATCACCGTGGCGGCATCAGGGAGATCGTTCAGGTACACATAGTCCCGCTTAAACGTCTTCACGAAGGCCTCCGCCATGCCGTTACTCTGAGGGCTTCTCACCGGTGTGGTACACACCACAAAGCCCAGAGAGGACGCGAAGGTCCGCGTTTCTTTGGCAATGTAGCAGCTGCCATTGTCTGTCAGCCACTCCAGCGGATGAGGCACCCTCTCTGACTGGCCGAACCGGTATTCCAGGCTTTCCAGCAGTAGGTCCTGAATCATCTCACCGGTGATGCCACCAGTGGTCGCTACATAGCGCATCAGCTCGCGATCACAGCAGTCCAGGCTGAAGGCTACACGGACAACCTCCTTGTTCCAGCAGCGGATCTCAAAGCCATCCGAGCACCAGCGAAGGTCCGGCTTCAACGTAATAACCTGGCCATTGTGGCAGCGCTCTTGAGGTCGCCCTGTATACCGGGGTAACAGCAGCCCATCCTGCTTCATCAGTCGGTACACGCGCTTGTGGTTTACTCGCTCATCGTTGGCTGCGAGCAACCGATTCAGTCGAGCCGTGATCCTTCGATAGCCATTGGCCGCACGGGCCTCGCACAGCTCGCGGATAAACGGTAAATGCCGGTCATCGTCCTGTTTGCTGTATCTCGGGCTTCGGCCTTTCTGGCGACCATGAAGGCGATCCAGAAGATTGGAGCGCGACACCTTCAGCACTTCCGCAACCCGCTTCAGAGGGTATCGTCCGGTGGCAGCAACGGCATGCGCGAGATCAACTTTTTTGACTGAGCCACCTCCAGGGCTTCCCGGAGTATTTCAGCTTCCATCGTCTTGCGGCCCAACATCCGCTCCAGCTCCCGAACCTTCTTGTTCAGGGCTTTCACCTCGGATGCACTTACAACCTCATCACCAGATTCAATCGCGGACATGCCACCGTCTTTCATCAGCTTCTTCCAACGGAACAACAGGCTTGCTGATATACCATGACGCCGGGCTACAAGCGATACTGACATGCCTGGCTGCTCACATTCAGCAACCATGAACGCCTTCTCCTGCGCGGAATACCGGCGACGGCGCTGCACTCCGGTTATGACTTCGATTCTCTCCACTTTGGACACTCCTTTGCACTAGGTCTATGCCTAGGCCTTTGCTTCTACCAAGGTGTCCGGTTTAAATGGGGGCTACTACACAATCCAATCTGGACTTACTCCGGTCTACTAGACACTCCTAGCCTATGATTAGAGCATAGGAGGAACTGTCATAAGCAGCCAACGTTATCCCCCGGAATTCAAAGATGAAGCGATGCGACAAGTGTTGGAGCAAGGCTACACCGTCGCCGAAGTGTCGCAAAGACTGGGAGTCTCGGCTCACAGCCTCTACAAATGGGTTAAGGCTGTGAAACCGGATAAGTCTGAGGAACAGGCCGCTGAGTTGGTCGAAGCCAAGAGCGAGATTCTCAGGCTGCGTGCCCAGATGCGCCGGATTGTAGAAGAGCGGGATATCCTAATAAAGGCCGCGCGGTGCTTTGCCAGAGAGCCCGAGTAAAGTACCGATTGATCAACGATCACCTACACCAATTCAATACCATGATCATGTGTGGTGTGCTCAACGTGGCTCTCAGCGGGTTTTATCAATGGCTGCATAAGCCCTTGCCTGACCGAGCGATTGATAACCAGCACCTACTAGCGCAGATCCTGGCGTCGTACCAAGGCAGCTCTGGCGTGTACGGTGCGCCGCGGGTGTTTCTGGACCTTCGGGAGGCTGGCGAAACCTGCGGCAAGAACCGGGTCGCCCGGTTGATGAAAGAACATAAAATCAAGGCACTACGAGGCTACAAAGCACCGCAAGTGATCGCCGGAAGACCGTCGATCCTCACCCCGAACAAGCTTCAGCGCGAATTTACGGTGAGTCACCCGGACAAAGCCTGGGTAACCGACATCTCTTACATTCGCACCTGGCAAGGCTGGCTGTATCTGGCCGTGGTCGTCGATCTGTTCTCGCGGCGTGGGGTGGGTTGGTCCATGAAACCCACGCTGCATCGCTGTCTGGTGGTGGATGCCTTGCTGATGGCGGTCTGGCGTCGACGACCGAAGGAACAGGTGTTAATGAATTCGGATCAGGGCAACCATTACGGCAGTAATGACTGGCATCGCTTCTGACTGGCCCAGAACCTGGATCCGAGCATGAGTCGGCGAGGTAATTTCTGGCACAATGCGGTGGCGGAATCGTTTTCAGTAGCCTGAAGAAGGAACGAGTTCGGAAACGGATCTACAAAACCCGTGAAATGGCCAAGGCCGATGTGTTCGACTACATTGAGGTGTTTTATAAACGGGTCCGGCGTCATACCCACCTGGGTGGCGTCAGCCCAGAGGCCTTTGAAATGGCCTCCGTTTGAGACTGGGGGTTTCATACGTATCGGGGTAAGTCCAACCAATTAATGGGCATGTCCATTTTATTGGGGGAAATCGACGGTCTGTCAAAAGAAGAACAACTGCTAAGTCCTTAATTTCACGAAAACTGCAATAAACGACCTTAACTAAGACTTATTTTTTAGAAAATCATAAATCAAAAATAATGGAAAAATAGGATAATACTTAAAATACCTTTTAATGAGTTTCGGCTCATCAATCATGCGGTACAGCCATCTTAAATGTAGCCTGTCAGCCCATGTGGGGTAATATTTAATACCTGCGGACGCTGTTTGGTGTATGAACCCTCCACAAGTGTAACCAGTTCCAAACCAACCGCTCTCTCGAAGCTTCATCAAGAACTCTTCCTGCTTTCCCGCCCCCATCCCACAGATCACGAAATCGGGATTATCTTCGACAATCCTACGTTGGGTGCTTTCAAGATCTGAATTGCAGTCAAAGAAACCATTACGATAAAACAAAATCTTCAACTTTGGGTAGTTATCAAGAACAACGTCTACAAATTTTTCCACATCTTCGGTAGAAGCACCTATAAAAACCAGGCTTTTAGTATTCTGCTCGCAGAAACGAAAAATCTCGGGAGCCAATGATGTCATGTCGAAGGATTTTCTTGTCACATTAAAACCGAGCGCATTAAGTAGCCAAACAGAAAACTGACCATCAACGAACCAACGATCAATACCAAAAAACCTTTTTCTAACCACCAGATAAGAATACGGATTGATAAAAGAATTCAAACACCGATTTTCAAGCGATTCAATTCCCACTATCCTATCCAAAACGCTTGCTTCAGGCGCTTTTTTCATTTAAAGAATCCTCTCGAAGCCAAAAATAAAGAAGAAAACCAAAAAGAAGTGCATTCAGCTCATATGCATCAATGTCTTCAAACATAAACACTAATAGGGCAACTGGCATAGTAGCAATCGCCGAAATACTACCAATTTTTCGAAATATAAACTTCGAAATCTTATCAGCAGCCACCTTGACCACAAATAAAAACCATAAAAATAGAAAAATCAATGACAACAAACCGTGCTTTATGACATACCCAATGAAGGTAGAATGAGAACCAACGGGATAATCTGGAATAACATCAATAAAGGGCTTTACGCCCAGACCTGTAAGAAAGTTAACTTCATACATCAAAGCTAATCCGACTTGATATATCCATAACCGTGTTTCACTTGAACCACTTCTAGCGGACTGCACTACCGACCAAAAATTCATTTCCAATGACAAGTAAACAAAAATCGGCAGACTAATGAAAGCCACCATTAATGCAAGCCTATTTCGAACAAAGGAAAGAAAAATCAAAATCGCTATTGAAAAAACTACAATTCTTGAGCCAGCAAATAAAGCAATGAAAAGAGCAAGCAAGCCAAATAACAGTCTTAATCCCCGTGATTCATCTAGCTTATGCAAATAAATAGAATAAGCTAAAAAAGATAGTATTGCTGTACCATTCACATACGGGGCAAACAAGGAAACACGAGGTATTGTGATTTCGCCAATAAATCCTACTCGAGACAAATAGACATCCGTCCATGGGTAAGCAAGAACTAACGCATCTTTTGTAGAGTAGGTATAAATAAAAACGAGACAGGAGACCAAAAAGAAGAAAACCAGAAGCCTACGAGAAAAATTAAGCATTAATTGTGGCAACTCTTGCCTTGCACACATCAAATACCCTGCAGGAATTAAAAGAAATACAGCCATGTTGTGCAATATATTTGGAGCTCGGGAATACTCAAACTCGGAATTCCAGAAAAATCCAATTACAAGAGAAACGAACTGATATAAGAAGAATATTAAAAATCCGTCGGTCAATGCGTTACGCCGAACTGCAGCACTCCTTAAAAACCATAAAAAATAAGGAATGAAGAATATGAGGTATAACCCAGACAACCAGAACAATGGGTAAGATAGGGCGTAATACCTATAAACTTTTCTAACCGCTATACGCACGGAGAGTATTCCAAGCAGATTTGAGTGGAGAGGCGAGGAGATAAAATAATTGACTTCGAGACTTTGGCATCTATTTTTTAGGCCCACAGTGTTCAAATCAGACAGCAACACGAAAATCATTCTGCATATACATAAAGGAAAAAAGAGACTCTTTAGGTGTTTCTAATTAAGCACACCAATCTTCGTAAGGAACCTATCGTAAGCGTCCGGGAGTCTTTTTGCGACATTCAGAACCTTTACGCACCCATAAAACTTTCTTACATTCATAAGTATCGTGCTCCCCTCTCCTAAGACCAGCACTACATTCTCATAGATCTCAGGCAAAAGCTCCCCAGGCATTCCCCTAGGACATAATATAATACTTTCATCAGCACTAAACACATTCTCAAGCTTTGGATCTGAAAGCGGATGAAATTTCAAAATTATTTTTATGTCATAAACCCCCATCTTCTCCGCATTCCTTTGAGCATATTTAATAAGCTCAGGAACATGTACACTTTGATCCTTCGGAACGAAAATTACACACTTTTTTTCGTCACTTTCAGCCCGATCCAAAATATCTTTGTAATAGGCAGCCAATTCCTGCAAACATTTCCTATAATCATTCCGAAAGCAGAGTTTTTTTACTTCCTTTAATTTGTTTTCCGATCTCACATTTTCTGGATACGAATAGAATCCATCACTTATGTATCTTGACGTCCCAATTACATTTATCGGATCGTAGAATTCTGAAAATAGAAAATTTATGATTATTTTTTTATAGATTTTTCGAACGACAAAATGTGAGTTGTATGCTGCACTCCCATCTTCAATATAGTGCGCAGCCGAGCATTCTACCCTACTTAAGATAAGCTGAACCTCTGGCGCGAGATCGTTAAATACATATATATTTCCGCGCTTTTCGTCTACCAATTGGCGAATTTTCTTTTCGAAATTTGTTGAAATTGGATTTTTTTTGTTAAAGAAATAAGAAAGCAACTTCTGCCATGAGCAGGATGCATCTATATATTGGAAATTCTTGAGCAGGGCAGATCGGCGAACCGCTTCGTAAAAATCATACAAACTACCACTTTGATCAATAAGTACAACAAGGTCCTCTGAATCACGTTTATCTGAACAAATTGCGGTAATAATATGAAGGGGAGTAAGACCGATAAATAGATTAAACATACCTGCTCGATTATAAATTGCACTTAGGGAAAGCGATAGTTAAGGCCCAAATCAGATCGTTTGAAAGAGAAGTCTTAGCTGAGTAATGAAACACGAAGCTAGAATAAGGTTCTTTTATTGACCCGTCTAATTTTATAATGAGACCACAATTGTTTTCGCTAAGGCTCTCTTTGATTAGTCCTCAGAAATAACAGTGCTTCGGAGCAGCTGGAAGCTCTCCGCCGCACCTAAGCCAACAGTATTTCCTCTAAGTTCAGCCAATCGTTGCACATTGATAAATGATCTTGAATGAGGCTCACACCGCATCTCCAACTCATAAGCTTGCAATGCCTCCATCTTTTTATCGATGAAACCAATGACGTCAACAAACACGTTAGCAATAAAAGGATCTGTACCTGGCGTATTCCAATCTGTCGCTGAAAGCACCTCGAATGCATAAATCTCACGCACTGAGGAGCTTGGTACGGGCCTGCAGGCTGTCATGGTTGCTTGGTGGGTTATGCGATGATCGATATTCAGATCGCCATAGTGGTGGGTGTAAACGACTTGGGGCTTTATTTCTCCAATTACCGCTTCCAGTTTTTGAACTATATCCAGCAATGGTACGCTGTCCATCCGGTTGTCTGGAAATCCGAGCATATACGCTTTGGTTATTCCCAGTATCTTGTGGGCTTTTTCTGCAGCTGCATTCCTCTGCTCTAACTCTTCAGGTGCAGCACCTGGGCGTGACGTTACTCCATCCGCCAGAAAAACAGCGTAAACGATATCTCCTTCCGCCACGTGCCGAGCGATAGTACCTCCGCAGCCCAGAGCCTCGTCGTCGGTGTGGGCGGCTACCACCAGAACTGTTTTGCTCATCCAATGAACTCCCACTTCATGGCGGTGCCGGCCGCAAGATCCCTGTTCACCTTTCTTCCCAGCAACACATCGATGTTTTTAGGCGCTAATCCGTAGCCTGGACGAACAATGCGCAGGTTTTCCTCAGTCAGTACATCACCTTGTTTGACGCTTTTTGCAATGTAGAGGGAGCGTCTGAATTTTAGAGATTTTTTCTCAATTTCGGCGCCACCATAGACAACGCTGCCGACACTTGCCCAGGCGCGCTCGCTTTCCTCAACCAGTGCCGAGAATTCGTGAGGCTCCAGTGAGAACGAGGCGTCTACGCCGCCGTCTGATCGTCTCAGGGTAAAGTGCTTCTCAATGACGGTTGCACCCAACGCGGCAGCTGCACAGGGCACACCAATACCAAGCGTGTGGTCCGACAACCCAACCTGCAAACCGAACATTTCCCGTAGGTGAGGGATAGTGGCAATATTTGCGTCGCCTGCTGTTGCAGGGTAACTCGATGTACATTTCAGGAGGATCAGGTTGTGATTGCCCTCGCCTTTGGCCGCTTCTACCGCGTCGTGTATATCGGAAACCGAGGCCATGCCTGTGGACATAATCAGAGGTTTTCCGGTAGCTGCGGCCTTCCTTATGAGCGGAAGGTCAACCAACTCGAACGAAGCGATTTTGTAACACGGAGCGTCGAGTTCTTCGAGCAGGTCGATTGCCGAAGGCTCGAAAGGAGAACTGAACACGGTTAGGCCCAATTCATGGCAACGCTCAAATATCGGCTTGTGCCATTCT
>DORE01000242.1:7944-22122 GCA_003514305.1 Gammaproteobacteria bacterium
ATTCCCATGGCGTAACAGCCTCTTTATAAAGCTGATAAAGGTTGCGCCCATGCCAGGGGCTAGACGGGTCGTCAATCAGGAATTCTGGGCTATCAACATTCAGCGTCAAACCATCAGGGCTTGCCGTTTGAAGCTTAAGAGCGTGAACGCCAGCTTCTGAAGCTGCCTGTACCAGCTCCATGGCCCGATCGAGCGATTGATTGTGATTACCCGACATCTCCGCAATGATAAACGGCGGCTGATCGGGTCCAACGAGGCGATCGCCTATCTTGATTGCTTCCATTTTATTTAGCCTTGAAGATAAAGGTATCGGAGTCCCCCATCTGAATGTGCCAGTTCTCTGGATTCAGAAGGTCGGGACCAGCCCATTGTTTTTCATAGATTTTTACGGAAAAAGGTTGACTGAAAGTTTCTTTGTCAGGCCCTTTCTGGTAACCCGATGGAGACCAGCATTCGAACTTCGAGAGTCCATGCTCAGCGGCGGTTACACGCGATTCCGTATATAGGAGCTGAAAGACCGGGGTAGCGCTCTCTTTATTCTGATATTTGCTAATCACTGGCTGGTCAACTTCTCCAAACCGCCACTTCAACCAGTTATCGGAGTAGTTAAAACTAAAGGGCCTGTCTATAAACTCCTCAGGATCAAAGTCATCGGTAGTTACAAAGCTCGCGAAAAACGGGGTCTTCCACCGGAACAATGTGGTTTTTACGGTAGTAAACCTTTGGTTAGCAAAGCCAACTATAAAAGGGATCCCATTATCAATGCAGAATTCGTCTAATGACTTCATTAAGCGTGAGATCACCGCCAAACCCCGAACGGATTCGGTTACATAGGCGTGCGCCCCCATATAGACCTTATATTCGCCAATGGTGACCGGGAATAAACCATAATGTCCGATAATTCCATGCTCTGATTCGGCAACGAAAAAGACCGTTTCTCCTTCGGGATATTCCTGATAATAATGTTGCCACTTCTGCATGTTCCAACCGTGCGGATTGCCTCCTTCGGAAAAAAGGCGAACAATCCCTTCCGCATCTTTTTCGGAACCGCGGCGAATCTGAAACTTCATGCCGTGCTTCCCGCATCCACGGTAACTACAGTGCCGGTTATCATTTTGGCATCGTCGGACATCAGGTAGTTCACCATACTTGCTACGTCGTCCACATGTGCAAGCTCACCAAGAGGACTTCGCCTTTTTATCGACTCCAGCTTTTCGCCCTCAAGTCCCTGGGTCATGTCCGTCGCCATATACCCGGGTGCCACACTATTAACCGTTATTCCGGCCTTTCCTACTTCCCGCGACAAAGATTTTGTAAAGCCGTTCATGGCAGACTTTGTGGCTCCATAAACTGCAAGGCCTTTGAAACCTGTGCTCCCAATGATGGAAGAGATGTTGATAACTCTCCCCTTCCTGTTAATCAACATCGGTCGCAGGAGGTATTTTGTCAGAAGAATCGGCGCCTCAACATTAACCCGAAGAACTTTGGATATATCGCTTTCATGCATGGTTGCCAGAACACCATCAAGCCCTAAAGCCGCATTGTTTACCAGGCCATAGAGACGACCGTATTTCTTTGTAACTTGCTGGCTGAACTCATGAATACCCGATGTATCCGAAAAATCGTACGGTTCGAACACGGCATTGTCGGTAACTGCCAGCCATTCTTCGCACTCGGAAGAACATTTTCTGCCTACTACGATGACCTTGTAACCTGTTGCAGCCAACCGCTTTGAAATTGCGAGACCCAAACCCCGGGTACCTCCGGTAACCAGTACTAAATCCATAACGTTATTTCCTGCTGATCTTGCCAGTTGGATTGTGCTCAATTTCAGTCACAAACCGAATGAGAGCGGGCACCTTATATTTCTCAAGCCGCGCCCGACAGTGACTCATGATTTCCTTTTTCAGGGCTGCCCTGTCCGTATCGGGCGTTCTGGGCTGAATCTCAGCCGTTACGAGTTGCCCCATCACACCACTTCCTTTGGGCTTCACGAGTACCTCGCCAACACCGTCCACTTCCCGGATTACGGCCTCAACTTCCTCAGGAACGACCTTATTGCCGCCAACGTTGATAGCACCCGAATCGCGGCCCAGAAACAAAACGCGCTCGTTACGCATGGCCACGAGGTCCCCCGAATCGATAAAACCATCAGAGTTTGCCATTGAGGTTCCGCCAGCCGAAGGAACATATCTCTCGGGTTTTATCAGCAATGTTCCTGATTCACTAATTCGGAGCTGGTTTCCGGCCACTCCCTGGTCCAAGTATTGAACAGGGAAACCCACTAAACCGTCTGTTACGGAAAAACCAACGCCTGCCTCTGTGGAGGCGTAAATATGCGCGATCCTTGCGTTCGGAAATGCCGCTTTAAGCGCGTTGAGGATCGATTGATCTGCCGGCTCGCCACCGAGGGTGATCTGCCTGAATTGCTGGTCTCCCAAGACACCACTCATCAGCAGTTTCCGCCAGTAGCTCGGGGTTGCAGAAAGCGCGTTTGTATTGTTTTCCCGAAGGAAGGCTGCCTGATCTCGAACGTTCCCGATATGGTTGCAAAGAACAAGCCGAGAGCCACTCGCTAGGGACTGAAGTACCACCTGAAGGCCGGCGAACCTGAACGGATCGTATACCAAGCCCCATATGAAATCTCGCCCTCGATCGGGGTCGAGTTTACAGGTTCTAGTCAGGCTATCCGTTGAATGTTCTATTAGCTTGGGCGTCCCGGTGGTTCCAGACGTTGCCAACACCCAACGGGTATTGACAGCTGCCTGGGGGTTCCCGGAAAAGTCGCCTCTTTTTTCCGGAGCATTGCCTGAAAACGATTCATCGACAGAGAGGGTCGGCTGAAAACGTGCTTTCAAGGAACCATAGTCGTCAGAGCTTCTGAGTGAATCAGGAACCAGAAAAACAACTTCCGCCACTCCATCAAGCGCAATCATCCAAGTAAGAGCGTCTATGCTGTCTGCCAACTCAAGGGCTACCCTGGAAGCATCGATGCCTCGCAAAAAATCCCTGCAAGCGGCAATGTCTCGCATCAAGTCTCCAGAAGTTTTCTGTCCTTCTGGGGAAACCCACAACACCTGATCATCACTGATTTTTGTCAGTAGCTCTTCAAGAATCACAATTGAACCTACTTAGCCCGATTCTCATAAATGGCAACGAACTCACCGAACGTTGTAGGGTAAACGGCCTCTTCCATTTCCACAAAGGGATCAAATCCCAACTCTTCTTCTAACCTTGCAACGAGGATTGCAAAACCTAGTGAATCGAGACCGCTATTGAGAAGTACGGTGTCATCAGTCAACTCCTCACATTGTAGCGATGATTCCGTTGATTCTAGGGCCTCATCAAACAGCTCAAGAATTACTTCACGTACTTGCATCTAGTTCTCCAATTTTAAATTTTCACATGCTGTTCTAATGGAACTCGGGATTACTTTTGTCGCTTTGTTGAGAACAGGTTCTATGGTCCCGGAAACAAGCCGGTATTCGATGAACTCTACCTCCCTGCCGCTCGAGGTATAGCGCAAAATCCTACCTGTCTCCGGAATGCCAAGAAACCGATTCAGTTTTATAGGGTTGGCGTTATGTGAAGCGACCTCGCTTCGCATGCTCTCGGTCGCGGGGAAGCTAAAAGAGTATTTAATCGCAATAATGACTAGCCCCACGAACAAACCAGGTATCGCTTTTTCACTGCCAATATAACAACCCCAGGTCACTTCTTTCCCACCAAGCCCCGTAAAGTATATGGCTGCAACGGGTGTATCTCTTAACTCAACGACAAAATACGCCCGTGATTCATCTGTATCCAGAACCCGTAAGAAGCTGGCGTGATCCTCATTACCTATAGTGGAGTCATCCAACATATTTAACCTGATACGCTCGGCGTTCCGCCACGCCAGCACAGTTTCAGTATTCTCCGGATTAAACGGAACTAATTTAAAACAACTCATCAAGCAACCTGATCCGTAAGTGTTTGAACAACGCGCTTACAACCCTGCCCATCAACCAATGCACGCATTTTTTCAGCCCTGGCTTCCATCAGTGCGGGACTCTCTACTTGCTCCTGCAAGGCGGTAGCTATCGTTTCAGGATGAACGTTCTCAGCTTTGCCTAAAAACTTTATCAGTCCTTTGCTCTGCAATTCCTGGTTCACCTGGTCCTGATTCGGCGCAACACTGACAACAATAGAATTTAAACCGAGACACATTCGCTCCCAATTGGTCGCACCACCGGCACCCAGCATTAAGTCCGCTCGGATCATCAGGGCAGAGAGAGTTGGCAACCCAGAGTAGAGCCTCGCCTTCGCTCTGTTCTTAACGAGGCCCTCGACATTTTCGGGAGAGGGATGATTCCGGCCAATAACAACATCAAGCGAGAGTGAAGCAAACTCCTCCCGATTAAGGACTTCCAGATAAGTTTCCGTTAAATGGTATGGATCACTTCCACCAACAAAAACCAATACTCTGGATATGGTTCCGTCTCTCCGAGGAAGAGCTTTCGCACACGAAGCATAGTCACTCCCCAAAAGTGCGAAATGCGGCCCCAAAAGCAAAACGCAATCAGAGTTTATTCTGGCGGTATAGCGCTCTCGCGTATCCAGGCTGACCGCATTTTGATCGAGAAGAACGTCGGCATGATGGGAACGATCTGCCAAGTCATCGATCACCATTGTTTTCTTTGTTGCTACGGACGTATATTGCTCCCACTGAGCGTCCAGCGCATAGTGGTCAACTATCAACCAGTCCGGATCCAGATGATTTAGCGCAGCGCGCGTCTCGGAAGCATCCAGTTGCCACGGAACTCCCAATAACGGTGCATGAGGAATCCCCTTGTCCAACTGAGCCAGATCTCCGCTGACAGGCGCTTTCAATAATTCAACACCAAAGCCCCTATCTGAAATCACGGGCCCCATGTGGCCTTGAAGGTCACGGCATACAAAACTGCAAGTGTGCCCTTGACGACGAAGCTCTTCGGCCAGTGTCAGGCACCTCATTACATGGCCAGTCCCAATCCGGATGGAGGCATCGGTTCGAAAGACGACCTTCACGCGTTAGCCTTTGCGTTCTGCATGGCACGAAACATCCACTCTGCCCTGCTCCAATCCTCAGGGGTGTCAATATCCTGTACCCTGTGGCGGGGAAGCATTACAGGAGCAGAGCCCTCTGAGAATACCGCACGCTCCTCAAGCCACGCCTCAGCCGTACCCCAGTAAAACTGACCGGCATCGTGCCATGCCTCCTCCAAATCCTGCGAGCGGGTATTGAAGTGTTCTGGATGGAACATAGCCACGCGGCCACGTTCGGTAATCCGGATAGCCCGCTGGATTGGAAAAGAGTAACTCGTTACCGAGAAAGCATAACTTGCTCTCTCCATCTGAATCAGCGCCAGGCCTCGCTGAATATCTTCTGAGGAGATAAACGGGGCCGTTGCGTAGATGCAACAGGCATATTCAATCTGCTCGCCGTTCCGCTGCAGCCAGTCCACGGCGTGCCGAATAACCGGCAAAGTCCCGGCGTAATCATTGGAAAGCTCTGCAGGCCGCACAAAGGGTACCTCTGCGCCAAGCTCCATCGCTAGCTCAGAAATTTCGCGGTCATCTGTGGATACGATAATTCGGTCGAAACATCCGCTTTCCATCGCGGCCTCAATCGGCCAGGCAATCATCGGTTTACCACAGAAATCCCGGATATTTTTGCGGGGGATTCGTTTGCTTCCACCCCGGGCAGGAATAACCGCAACACGCTTTGCAGATGTCATTTTACGTTACCCAGAATCTCTTCTATAACCGAAACTACTCTGTCCTGCTCTTCAAAGGTGAGACCGTGGAACATTGGGATACTGATAGCCTCTCGGTAGTAGGCCATTGAGTTCGGGAAATCATCTTCCCTGAAGCCCATCTGTTTATAGTACGGCTGTGTGTGCACAGGGATATAGTGCAGGTTTACGCCAATACCCTGCTCTCTCAACCCCTCAAAGACTTCCCGATGACTCAGAGAAGTTTGCGCCAACTGTAATCGGATTACATAGAGATGCAACCCACTGTAACTATCGGGGTGTTGCCACGGGAGTGTCAGCGGCAGCGCACCCAGAAGCTGGTCATAGCGACTTGCAAGCTCATGGCGCCGAGCTACGAAATCGTCCAGCCTCTGCATCTGGCTAACGCCCAACGCAGCTTGAAGCTCTGTCATACGGTAGTTATAGCCGAGGTCAACCTGCTGGTAATACCAGGGCCCATGAGGTTCACAGGTCATTAATGCCGGATCGCGAGTGATTCCGTGGCTGCGCAGGAGGTTCAATTTTTCTGCCAGGCGGTCATCGTTGGTCAAAGCCATACCGCCCTCGGCTGTGGTTACAATCTTGACCGGGTGAAAGCTGAAGACGGTTATATCGCTATACCGGCTGTTGCCAATGAACTCGCCCTTGTATTTACCACCAATCGCGTGGGAGGCATCCTCAATGATCCTGAAGCCATACTCCGCGGCCAAGGCACCGATAGCTTCCATATCGCAAGGCTGGCCGCATAAATGAACAGCCACTACTACCTTGGGCAGGCGCTTTTCCTGTTTCGCAAGCTCCAGTTTCGCCTTAAGCGCGACGGGGCACAGATTGTAGGTTCGCGGATCAATGTCTACGAAATCAACATGCGCTCCGCAATACAGGCCGCAATTAGCGGAAGCGACAAAGGTTACGGGCGATGTCCACAGCCAGTCATCTTTTCCAAGGCCAAGCGCCGCACAGGCAATATGCAGCGCAGAAGTTGCGCTGTTCACTGCAACAGCATGGGTTGCGCCAACGTGTTCTGCCACTGAACGCTCAAACTTTGGGACCGTTGGTCCCTGAGTCAGAAAGTCTGACTTAAGCACCTCTACAACGGCGTCTATGTCAGCTTGGGTAATTTCCTGTTTGCCATAGGGAATCATGATCAGATCTTGCCAATTTCGTTGTTATGGCGGTCAATCCAGGCCTGGAGCTCTTCGTCTGTCATCCACTCAGTATTGTTGTCACTGGCGTAGACAAACCCTTCCGGCACGAGCTTGCCATCTTTGATTCGACTTGCGCAGGTGCCCCAGTCATTGATGTTGGGCAGAATCTTGAAGTGCTCCGGGTATTCGTACGTAAAGTAGGAATCTTCTGCCCCAATCATCTGTTCATGCAATTTTTCGCCCGGCCGAATCCCCACAACTTCCTGCTCAGCCTCTGGCGCAACAACGCGCGCCAAGTCCGTCACTTTCATGGAAGGAATCTTTTTGACGTAAATCTCCCCGCCGACCATATCTTCGAACGCGTGCCACACCAGCTCCACACCCTGCTCAAGGCTGATCATGAATCGGGTCATGCGTGGATCGGTGATGGGAAGTACCCCGTTTTCTTTGATGGACATGAAGAACGGAATAACAGAGCCGCGTGAGCCCATCACGTTGCCGTAGCGAACCACGGAAAACTTGGTTTGATGGCCACCTGCATAGGAGTTGCCCGCAACGAATAGCTTGTCCGAAGCCAGTTTTGTCGCTCCGTATAGGTTGATGGGGCTGCTTGCCTTATCAGTCGAAAGTGCAACCACACCCTTGATGCCTTTATCGATGGCTGCATCGATGAGGTTCATGGCGCCGTGAATGTTGGTTTTTACACATTCAAACGGGTTGTATTCGGCGGTGGGTACGATTTTGGTAGCCGCAGCGTGAACCACGTAATCCACACCATCCAGCGCGCGATAGAGGCGGTCTCTGTCGCGTACATCGCCAATGAAAAAGCGCAGGCGGTCGTCACCCTGGAACAGCTTGGCCATTTCCCACTGTTTCATTTCATCACGAGAAAACACGATGATTTTCTTCGGATTGTACTTTTCCAGCGTCATTGGAATGAATTTATGACCAAAGGAGCCGGTGCCGCCGGTAACAAGGATGGTGGAGTTTTCGAGCATAGTCACTTTCTCTGGGTTTTACTGTAAAAATGAATGGTATCACCGCCAGTTGGCGGGTGTTAATCGGTAGAACTGCAGGGTTTTCCAGGCCATTATGAAAACGAAGGCCGATATCAGGCCAAAGGGGACTGCCAATTCTGTAAAAACAGTCGCAAAAGAGGCGGTACTGGCCAAAAACACCAGAAGGCCGGCAACGTGCGATATGATCAATGGCTTGTCATTGCCTCTGGCATACAACCCGTAGTGAGGGATCATACCCACTACAAAGAGCCCGGTGGCAAGCAGTAGCCAACCGAACAACTCGATTTTTTCAAGGTACAGCGGTTTATCAAGCCACTGCAGCAAGGGCATGATTGCAAACCATGCACAGGCGGAGAAAAGACCCGTCAGGACCACAGTTTGCCATGCCAGCTGACGGAATTTCTTTCGGAATTCTCCAGCATTGTTGTTTGCATGGGCAGAGATCATTGCCGGGTACTGGAATGTGAATACGCCTGCATCCATAAAGCCGAGCAACGCTGTACACATGCCGATAAACAGTACGTAAGCGCCGAGCACATCGAGCCCTGCGAGGGCTTCAAACCAGTAACGGTCGACTGTGTAAATGCCACGCAGGGCAAGTGTGGCAATCAGCATAGGGAGAGCAATTTTCAGGCCTTTTTTGAGCCAGGCCCAATCAACGGCCTTCCGCCAGCCTCCCATTGGTATTCGCCATAGCACAGCAGCCCCAATAAGCATCCCGATGCTGCTGCCGGCACTCCAGCCAATCAATACCGTGGTGAGCTCCTGGCTGGATTCATTCAGGAACATAACGCCAACCACTGCCAGGCACCAGGCCCCTGCCCTGAAGAACAGGACCCAACTGGCAACCAGTTGCCTTTGGAGAGCAACCAGCAGGCGGTTCAATTCCTGAGTTATATGCTCCAGAACCAGAAGCGCCATAAACCAGGGAAGCAGCCACCAGGGGAGCAACTCCAGCCCGAATAGCACAATCGTAAGCGGCAAAAATACCGCGTATAGAATCAGGCTGAGCGCAACCTGGCTCTTTAGCAATTGGCCACGGCCTGAGGGCTCTGCTTTAAGTATTTCACGCGTAGTGAAAATGTAGAAATCAAAGCCTAGGAAATAGAGCCCATAACTGATCGATACGGTGAGCAGACCGTATAATCCAAGCTCTGCGGGCTCGAGAAACCGCGCCAGCATGAAGATCAGCAAGAACTTGCTGACTAACGTTGTGCCCCTGAGCCCGAGGTTAGTGAGCCGTATCAGAACCTGTTTCATTCAGCCGCAGTACTTGGTGTTCCACTGCTCTCGGGGCTGGGGTCCCGGCCGCTTCTGATAAACGCCCTTATGAAAACAATGAAAACGCCGAGCATGCCCCCCAGAAGCGTTGCAATTACGCAGATGAGCGCTCGCTTGGGCTCCGCCTTTTCCTCGGCTACAACGGCAGGGTCTACCGTTTTAAATACATACTCTTTCTGAGCATTGGCAAGCATTACCGTGCGGGTTTCATTCTCGATGAGCTGATAGAACACCTGCTGCATCCCTGCGATGTTGGTCTCATCCAGCTTTTGCTCAAGATAAGCGATGCGTGCCTCGGCCTCTTCTACATCCTGCTTTCGCATGTGCTCATTGATGTCCTGGATCAACTTTTCAGCCCACTGTTTCGCAACAACCGGGGAGTAGTGTTTCACGCTGACAGTAATCATGCCTGTATCTTTCGCTTCGCTGATGCTGAAGTGGTCTGCTCTGAATGCTTCAACCATTTCCCAATCGGTAGGTTTATAAGTTCCACCGTCACCGTCGGGAAGCCAATTTCCCGTCTCTGGGTTGTACTTATCGCGGTCGTAAACCCACTCTCCACTCTTCTCCTGCCAACCCTCCAACGCCATTAAAGGTATTTGCATACCATGGCGGTTGAAGAAGTCTGTAAGAAACGCCCGGGATTGGAGCACTTCTTTGGCAATGACGGTCTGTTTGGAGCCCCCACCTCCAAGATTGATGCCGGCGAGACTGGCAAGGCCGCCAAACTGGCTGGCCAGCCCGCTTATTCCCCCTCCATCTTCCTGAGCGGGGGCAACCAGCACGCTGGATTGGTAAATGTTAGGTTTGTAGAGGGCGTAACCAACACCAGCAGCCGCGAAAACAAATGTGGTCAGGATTATGATCCATTTACCGCGCCACAGAGTGGCGAACAACTCACGAAGGTCGATTTCGTCATCCGGGTAGTGCGTTTGATGTGCGGTTGTTTCATTCATCAGAGGTTTCCTACTGCTGCAGCACCAAGCGCCATCTGGTAGACGATCTGACTGACGTTGCTCCAGAGCTCAAGCTGGTTCAAGCGATCTACGTCGATCGGCATTATGATGGTATCGCCCGGCTGCAACTGTTGGCTACGGCCACCAAACCAGCGGCTACGCTCTGGAAGCATAACCGAGCCATCCGCTTTGACTACGTAGACCCGGTCTTCATCCGCTTGCCGGGTAGGGCCTCCGGAGCGCCCAAGATAGTCATCCACGGTCAGGCCTGCCTGATGGAGGTGGCTGGTGGGAAACTGAACCTCTCCGAATACCGAAACCGACTGGGGAATCGTGGGGACGGTAAGGCTGTCTCCATCCTGCAGGCGTATCGACTGGTAGGCTTCGTCACTCACTACTGAGGAAAGGTTAATCACCATACGACCAATTGGCCGGCTGTTCTGAACATCCTCCAGCAGATCCTCTACTTGCTGGATACGCTGGGTGGTCTGTCCGCCGAAACTGTCGCCCCCCAACTGGACCCCAAGCAGATCGCTTTGCAGGCGTTCTTCCGCTTCACGCAGGCGCTGGGCCTCCAACCGGCGAAGCTTTTCCCGTGTGAACACGGCACCGCGTGGGAAAGCATTGTCTGTTAAACCACCAGCACGCTTGAGTACGTCTCTCAGCGTTTCGCCATCACGGAACGTGTATTCACCCGGATAGCGTACTTCGCCCTGGAGTGTGATGGTGCGGGTTTTTGCAAACTCGGGTATGGATTTGATCAACACCCTGTCCCGACTCTGAAGTGTAATGTTGTTTCGCCCGGCCATCGCATCCGCCAGATTCACGTTCAGAATTCGGGTTTGGCCAACACCCTTATCATTCACTGTGTAGCGGGCAACTTCTGCCTGGTACAGGGACGCAGAGTCTTTCAGGCCGCCCGCCACAAAAATGGCGTCTTCCAGCCGTTGCGTGGCTGGCAGCGGGTATTCTCCGGGATAACGAACGGGGCCGCTGATTGCGATGATCTGCTGCGGGTTTGCCGGGCTGGCTTGCGCTTTCAGGCGTTGTATCACCGGCTCAAACAGCTTTTCGCGGGTGAAGGTTTGCGGGTCACCTTCTCCAAGACTGACAGCGCGAGAATCTTCGGCCGCTGTTTTACCATTCGCTCTCTTTTCCAAACCAGCTTCGGTTTGGATATCAACTTTTCCTGCATCGGAGAAGAATAATAGGCGGTCCTTTTCCCTCAACTGGAGATCGAACTGGCCACCCGGGTTCTGAACAGCCTCTCTCAGCCTCAGGTTCAATACCGAAATAGTGTCATCTTGCGGGTCTGTACGCACAATCGATGCGTACTGCTTATCGGCGATGGGGCGCAGGTCTGCGTCCAGATTCTTGATCAGAGAGCTAACACGCATACCCGGAATCCAGGCGAACTTGCCGGTTCGGGCCGCAGCTCCCTGAACTTCCACATACTGGCCGGTAATATCGGCAATTGAAGGAATGGTTACTCTGTCACCGGCCTGAATCG
This sequence comes from Gammaproteobacteria bacterium, assembly GCA_003514305.1. Taxonomy (GTDB): domain Bacteria; phylum Pseudomonadota; class Gammaproteobacteria; order Pseudomonadales; family Pseudohongiellaceae; genus UBA9145. Next base: position 19,633 of record DORE01000242.1, read on the forward strand.
CTGCCTTAAGACCGCTCTGGCTTGTGTAATCCGCCTCCGCGATGATGCGGAGGAAGTCCTTGTTGGTGCGCTCGATATTAATGCGCTGCGGATAAGCCTGCGGGGTGAGTCCGCCAGCCATCTTTACCAGCTGTGAAAGCCTATCTTCACCGTCCAGCTCATAGAGCGCTGGCCTGTAGACTTCACCCTCAATCCCTACGCGTTTGCCAACAGGCGGAATGAAGATGACGTCTCCAGGCTGCAGGCGGTTGTCATTGCTGCTGTCGCCTTGCAAGAGCAGATCGTACAAATCAAGCGAGCCCAGCAGTTTGCCATCCCGCTTGTGCTGAACATTTCGCAATGACCCTGTTCGTTTGATTCCGCCGGAGACATATAAGGCATTAGTGATGGTAGAAAGGGAGCTCACCGTGTAGGAACCGGGATTTCGCGCCTCGCCCAACACGAACACTCGCATACTCCGTAGTTCGCCCAGAGAAACGCTGGCTTGGACACCAATGTACTGTTCGGAGACGCGCGTTCGGATTTGTTCCCGGGCTTCATCAAAAGCAAGCCCAGCAACGCTCAGTGGGCCAGAATCAGGAAAACTGATCGTGCCATCGCGGCTAACAGGAAGCTCCAGGTTCTGGTTTTCCTTGCCCCAAAGCTGAACTCGCAAAACATCCCCTGGCCCAAGGGTGTAATCAGTCGGCACAGGAATCTCCGTAACCGGAGCAAACGTGCTTGGATCGCCGGCGAAAAGGTCATACCCGAAGGGTTTTAAGCCGTTATTCTTTTCAGCCGCCTTTTCATCTGCTTCGCGTTCGTCTGAGGTTCTGTCACTTTCCTTATCGGACATCTGACCAACAGGCTCCACCACCTGAACAGGCTGCGGACGACTGGCAGCCTGGCTTCCCCCGGTCAGGGCGTTGAGGTCCACTCCGTATTGCCGGGCGAGAGCCTCTTGTTGGGCTTTTGGCAGGCTTTTGAACTGTTCAATTTGAGCGGGAGTAATCGACTGTGCGTAGCTGCCAAAAGGCAGCAGAAGGAGCATCGTAATGAGAAGTTTTTTAGCCGTCACTGTTTAAATCCAAGCCTGTAGAGTTTCAATTAAAAGCGGTACTTCCAGGAAGCAGAAAGAGACCAACGGTCTTTCGCACCACCGAGAAGCAGAATTTTCTTATCGGTTAACTGCAGGTTGAGATCCAGCCACCCGCCGAACAATTCATTGCCGTAACCGAGATTGGCGATGGTAACTTTTTGGGCGCCGTCCGGTACGTTATAAAAAACCTCATCGTCGGGCTGGCTCACCCGGTTGCCACCATCTTTATTAAGATTGGCGTACGTTAAAGTTGCGCTAAGGTTACTGCCGTCTGGCAGGAAATTGAGTATTCCTAGGGAGAGCGCTTCAGCGTCCGCATCGAAGGTGGAGCCAATTGCCCTGCCATAATATTGATAGCCGGTTGTGTAATTGAAATGGTCGTAGGCGTAATCAGGCCTCGCGTCGCCAATGAGATCCTCGGCCAGGGAGTTGGTGAATTCAACGAACCATTGCTGGTCAGAACGAAGAAACTGTGTCGTCCAGTCTACGCCGAACAGCCACGATTTCCGGGAAGGCAGGTAACCGGCCTCATCTTCCCCCATCATCTGGGCGTAGAGGCCCATGGTTTGCTCCCCCAGAGGGAACCCGTACCGAATATCAACGGTAGCGATCTGGTTGCTTGCATCGTCCTCGCGAGTTTCGCCTTCATCTACTTCGATATTATCTTTGCCTATCAAAGCATCCCATACCGTAGAGAAATTCTCTGACTTTCCCTCCCCACCGAACATAATGATTCGAGAAAGACCAATCTCGAGTCGTTCAACTGGTACAAAGCTTACCCTCATGCCCAGAATTTTTGCATCGGGGATAGCGCGCTCTTCTTCCAATTGCCCAAGAAACACATTCAACTTCCATGGCCCAATCCACGAAAGAAAATCCGATTCAGGTGCAAGGCTGTTTTTTCTGTCAATCCAGACGGCGGGGATAGGCCTCGCATTGTGCGAGAGAATCATGCTGGACTGCCAGCCCGGCCCCCACCAACGGTCGATGGCGCCCACTCCTAGAACCCAGTTCCCAGCAGTTGCAGCAACGTAAGAGCCATCCAGCCTGAATTCTTTACCGTCTAACGGGTCTGCCACTGCAGACGGAGAAATCCCTGCAGCCCAGGATTCACCCTGCCACTGAAGGGTTGCGGTCAACTGCCCTTGCTCACGGGGGACGGTGTTGAAACCCCGAAGGAAGGCCGGATCTGTTGCTCCTTCCAACCCCACCTCGCCGCGAAATCCACTTTTGGCCTGTTGGTCTCTTTCAAAACCGAGATAAGCACGCTGGGCTGCTACAGAGCTGCTCCCAGCTTCATTCAAGCCCCGCTCCACATCTGCCCAGTTAATTGGCCAGGTTGTAGTAGAGGCACTCAGATGCCCACGATCAGATAGCTTCTGGATAGAGTGGCGTGCCCTGGCATCGCCGGG
>DORE01000242.1:22423-35599 GCA_003514305.1 Gammaproteobacteria bacterium
CCCTGGCATCGCCGGGGCCAAGCCAGGGCGCCGAAAAGGCAAGTATCGGAGCTGTTAATAACACGCTCGCAGACAAGATAGTTGTAAGGCGTCGCATTGATATAAGCCGAGAAGGTCTGGTTAATAGATGTCTTTCGAGATGAGCGTCAAGGGCGTTTTTATAAGAATCTTGATATCCAACCACAAACTCCAGTGGTTGATGTAATCAAGGTCAAGCTCAACACGCTTCTGCATTTTATCGATGGTTTCTGTTTCGCCGCGGCACCCGCTAATCTGGGCTAGGCCCGTTATGCCCGGCTTGATGCGGTGCCGCGCCATGTAGGCAATGATCTTGTCGGAATAATAGTCATTATGGGCAATGGCGTGGGGCCGGGGGCCTACCAGAGACATATCACCTTTGAGCACATTGAATAGCTGCGGGAGTTCATCAATAGAAGAGCGACGGAGGAACCCGCCTACCGGCGTTACACGGGGATCGTCTTTGGTAGCCTGTTTGACTTTTTGATCGTCGTGCACACGCATTGAACGGAACTTAAGTACTTCTATGATATTGCCGTTCCAGCCATGGCGTTTCTGCCGAAAAAGTACAGGGCCGGGAGATGACAACTTCACGGCGACCGCTACAGTAAGCAATAACGGGCTGAGAATCAGTATTCCTGCAAGCGCAAGGGCTCTGTCCATCATTGACTTGAAAAAGGCGCTACCGGGGTAGGAGGTGAGCGGACTTTCATTCAGATTGATGGCCGGCATGCCGCCGAGGTTGTAGATGCTGTGATTCAGTAGCTTGAGATTGGCAAAGTCCGGCACCCAAACCACATCGACACTTGCATCCAGAAGGTCTACGTAGAGGCCTTCAATCTGGTCGGTTTCCCGGGCAGGCAGAGCGATATAGACCCTGCTCACGGAGTTGTCGCTAATTACAGAGCGAAGCTGGCTCACTGTACCTAAAGTCGGAAAATAAGTGGTTTGCCCGGCATCCTCGCATGGCAACTCGTCATCGAGGCAAACCATGCCAATCATCGCCTCTTTTCTCTCATAACGAAGCTTGGAGGCGAGTGTTAGAGCAATGTCGCCACATCCGATTATGATCGAAGCATTGGCAAATCTGTGCCGCTTATCAATACGACGCAACACCTTGTGGATCGGTACAAATGCCAGAACTTGAAATGCAAAGCCCATCAACACCCATTGCAGAACAACTTCTCTCGAGTAACTTTCACTGGTTTTAGTAACGAACGCAATAAAAGCCAGGCCGGCAATTAAAGTAGACCACGCTGCAAGTATTCGCGCGACTCCAACCAGATAACCGTTTCGGATGCTGTACGCCCGAAAAAAGGCAAAAACCGGAATCGCTAGCAATGAAGACACTACAGCGAGCATCCGATAGTGTGAGTCAACATTGTCGCCAGCTTTTTCTGTGGCCAGCCAAACGAGCAGACCACACTGAACAATCGTCGCCACCGCCCAATGCAGCCAAAACGCAAGCTGAACCCGGCCGTTGGACTGAGGAGCCAAAGGAAACTCGTGAGTCCGCTTGTTCAGCGACACCCTGTTAAGGGAGCCGCCAGGAGATTGAATTCGGGACATGTCATTCATTTAGACTGAAAACTCTCACGCACGCTACCGCCCCACCGACCAGGGCCCAGTGTTTTAAGGTCATGAAATTAGGTTATCTATAAAGCGACAGGAAACAGGCAAAAGGAAGGGGACAACTGACTCCCAACTGTATCCTTGTCGGTAGATGAATGAACTGTTTCAGAAGCGTGACGATTTTACGGCAATGTCTATGACAAGCAAGTGACAAAAAGTCTGACGCACGAGTTTCAAGGAGTTGCGGTGGTAAAGAATTGTTAAAGTGACGCAGATGCAACTATTTTTGCACAGGAGACACTATTGGCGGGACAAACATCCATCCAAAAAGCTCTTTGTCAGCGGCCTCAAGCGTCAGCCCCTGGCGGAAACTAAGAGGATTTCAGGGCAGAAACCGGAACTTTTACTCTTTGCCGCTTTTGCATAAAGTTAATGAGCACTATAGCTCGCGCTTCACCATCATACGCCTGAAAAATGGCATTGATGCCTTCAAACGGGCCTTCGTTCAGCTGCACGGACTGGCCGGGCTTGATGCCACCCTGCTCTGCCACTGAATCCAGACTGTTTTTTACGTGCTGGATGACCTCGTCGCTGATAGTCGCGGGCGTGTTGGCAAAACTGACAATCCGCAGAACACCGCGGGTCGAACTCAGTTTTGCCCATCGGGGATCGCTCTGTTCTAAATTCACGAACAAATAGCCGGGGAACAAGGGCTCCAGTTTGTTTATGCGCTTGCCAGCTCTGACCTTCTCCACCGAAATTTTCGGGTAAAAGCAGACGACGTCTTGATTCTGAAGGTGGTTTAGGGCTCTGTCGCCCTGAGCGGGTTTGTGCTGGAGTGCGTACCATGTCATGGCTGCGGAATATACCAGCTTCCTGCCGCAATGAAATAAGGATTTAACACATCTTGTTTACCATATTTCAAAGGTTTGCCATCCACCGTTTGAACTTTCCCTCCGGCCGCCACCAGCACCGCCTGCGCGGCGCCTGTATCCCACTCGCAGGTTGGCCCCATACGTGGATATATATCAGCGTGCCCCTCGGCAATACGGCAAAACTTCAACGAACTGCCAGCCTGCACCAGTTCGTGCTCACCGAGCTTATCGATAAACGCTCTGGTTTCCGGGTTCAGGTGGTTCTTGCTGGCTACCACGCGTTTCACGTCTCTGGGCTCCGCCACCCGAATTCTGTGAACTCTGCCGGTGCGATCACGCATATGGGCGCCCTCACCGACCACACCCCAGTAGGCCTCTTTCAAAGCCGGAGCTATGACCACACCCATAACGGGCTCACCATCTTCAATCATGGCGATGTTGACCGTGAACTCCCCTGTACGCTGGGTAAAGTCCTTGGTGCCGTCCACGGGGTCCACCAGCCAGAACCGGCGCCAGTGCTTGCGCTCTTCCCAGGGAATATCTTTGCCCTCTTCCGAAAGGATCTGGATATCCCGGCTGATGCTGCGCAGGCCGTGAGTGATAATGTCGTGGGCAGCGGTGTCTGCAGCTGTGATGGGCGAATCGTCTGCTTTGTAGCTCACCTTGAAATCAGACTGGTAGATATGCAGCACTTTTTCGCTGGCCTCGTCTGCTACCTTGATGACGTCCGGGAGTATGGAGCTGTAATGCATGCCGTTCGCTTCCTGCTTCAGATCAAAACGTTATGAACTATGATTGGTAATAGTAACACTCCCTTAACAAAGAACCAGAAGGACGCCACTATGAAACTTCGCTTCCTTGGAGGCACAGGCACAGTTACCGGCTCCCGCTACCTGCTCTCCGACGACAAGCACCGGGTACTGGTGGACTGTGGCATGTACCAGGGCGTAAAAACCCTGCGCCGGCGCAACTGGGCGAAGTTTCCGGTGGATCCATCCACCATTGATGCGGTGGTGCTCACCCATGCCCATATTGATCATTCTGGCTATCTACCAGCCCTGGTGAAAAACGGCTTTAAAGGCAAAGTTTACTGCACCAAGGCCACCCATGAACTGTGCAAGGTTCTGCTGCCGGATGCCGGCTTCCTTCAAGAGGAAGATGCCAAGTATGCATTCCGCAAGAAGTTCTCGAAGCACGAGAAGCCGGAGCCACTGTTTACCGAGAAAGATGCCTGGGAAGCCCTCAAGCATTTTGAATCCCTGCACTACCATGAAACGTTCGAGCCGGTGAAAGGGTTACAGGTAACCTTTACCCCGGCCGGGCATATCCTGGGTTCTTCCTGCGTGCATGTTCATCACCAGAGCGCAGACCGAACGGTTGTGTTCAGCGGAGACGTCGGTCGACAGAACGATATCATCATGCGGCCACCGGAGCCGCTGCAAGAGGCTGATGTGCTGGTGTGCGAATCTACCTACGGCGATCGAGCTCATGGAGAGACGGACCCGGAAGCGGAATTGGCCGAAATCATCACGAAGACGGCGGGGCGCGGCGGAATCGTGCTTTTACCAGCCTTTGCCGTTGGCCGCGCGCAGATGCTGCTCTATGTGATTCACAAGATCATGAGTGACGGGAAGATTCCCAAGCTTCCCGTGTTCCTGAACAGCCCGATGGCCATCAAGGCTACGGAGATCTTTTGCAAGCATCATAAGGAGCACAAGCTCAACGCCGCTCAGTGTGAGCTGATTGATGAGAAAACCACGTTTGTTCGCAAGGTGGAAGAGTCCATTGAATTAGACGCCGTGCGTTATCCCTGCGTGATTATTTCTGCCAGTGGTATGGCCAGTGGTGGACGGGTGCTGCACCACCTGAAAACATTGCTACCCAATCCGCGAAACAGCATTGTTTTTGCTGGTTTCCAGGCACCCGGTACCCGTGGAGATGCATTGGTGAATGGCGCGGAATCAGTGAAGATTCATGGCGAGCATTGGCCGGTTAAGGCCGAGATTCATAATCTGGATTCGCTTTCTGCGCATGGGGATTATAACGAGATTCTGGCGTGGCTTGAGCAAGGCTCGCTCAAGCCGGAAAAGGTTTACGTCACTCACGGAGAGCTGGTTGCGAGTGACGTTATGCGCAAGAGAATTCGTGACAAATTCGGCTGGGATGTTGAGGTGCCGGAGTTGTTTGAAGAGGTGGAGGTTTGAGCCTCCAGACCTCAGCTCTCAGCACAACCTGGAGGCAGATACGTTGCGTTCCAGTCAGCCGCACCAGCTGGATCTATCACGCATGTCCAGACACCGGAAACATTTCGAGCAAACCGAACAACAGCGCCTGACACAGCGGGGTGAGCATTGCCTCCCAGTGTCACCTGCATATGCCCCGAACCGTCACTGTTCAAAACACTTATATTTGTAGAGGCGTTGCCGGTCGTAAGGTCCGACGGGATGTAACCGAGGCTGGCATTGGTGACGTTACCCATCTGTGATACGCGCTCTTCAAACCCGGTTTTCAATGCCGAGAGTTCTCCAACCACGCGAGATATCTGACTTTTCGGGACGAACTCTCGATAGACAGCGATAGCGCTGGCAGAAATAATCCCAAGAATTGCGACCACGATCATCAACTCAATCAACGTAAAACCGCGCTGACTGCGGCAAGGAAAATCTACTACCATATTTGCGTTACTCCAATCCGGAAGTTCTTATCTTTCATGGAATATGCAAGACATCCGCCAACTCTAATGGACATTAAGAGATACAGCCTAGGGTGTATCTGTCCTGGGGAAATAACCGTGGTACCAGAACCGGGGGAAGTAGGCATTTGCGGGCTGCTCAAGATAGACCGGCAAATCTCTCACCATGGCCTGGTGATACTGATACACTCCGCTCAGCCACCAGAGCGACATAGCTGACACGATAAACAAACAACAAAAAGTCCATGCCGGATAACGGCGAACCATGCCAGAGCGCCCCTTATTCAGCGCACTCTGAGGTGACTGGAGCATTGCATAGAATACTATTAGCACGAACAGCCCGATTAGCATTGACGCTGGAGCAACAAAAACAGCTGAAATACTCGCGTGGCATAACGCGCTTGCGACTGAGACTGTAACGCCACAAAGAACTACCTCATCTCTGGAGCGTGCGTTGACTCCCATTAAATTGCGCAACTTAAACAACCTGTGTGCCATCCAGGCGAACATTCCAAAGATGAGGCAAACAACTAACCAGCCGTACTCGGCGGCCCACATCAGGTACATGTTGTGAGGGTGACCGAAAGCTTTACTGCCCCTGTAGGCCTCGGTCAGGGGCTCATGAGTCAACCAGGCTTGTGGCCCCTGTCCAAACGGAAAGCTCTGGAGACTCATAGCAAATGCTTCCTGCCATAATACCCAGCGCCCCGAACTCCCTATTGACAGCTCACGTCCCTCGAAACTTACGCCCAGTAGAGCCGGCATCAGGCCGGATAGAACGAGCCAAAAAATTCCACCACAGAGGAGAAGCAGACCAAACAACTTTAACCATGGTAAAACCGCATGACGAAATATCACGAACGCACAAACGGTACCTACGAGCAAACTGACCACAGTCCCTCTTGCCGAGGACAGAAGAATCATCCAGATCCAGATCGCGCCTCCAAGCACCACCAAAAGCACCCAGAGCCTGCTCCGGCGAGCTAGCCCATTTATCAGCGCTAGAGGCAACAAGGGCAGCAGCCAAGTTGCAACTTGACTCCAGTACCGGATATTGACGAAGCCCCAGGGAAGGTGGTCTGCGATTTTTACATCGCGATCGCTCAGAGAAAATCCATAATAATTAAGAGACATGGCCCCATACAGGGCGACGCATGCTCCCAAAATGACCGACATGGGCTCAAGGAGCGATTTCAAAGAGAGGCTCTTCCCAAGTAAGCCACCAAACAGAACTATACAGCCCAGAAACCCAACATATAGCCCAGGCTCGATCCACCTAAAATGACTATTCGAAATAAACGCATGGGCAAAAATTAAACCCCCAATACTCAAAACCATGGTAAGGGGCCAAAGATTCTCTTCAATAAATCCCGGGGTCGCCAAAAAGGCCCAAGCCCCTAACACGCCTAACAGAACGATCAGGACGCAAAGGAAGCTCCGCTGGATTGAAAAGCCCCCGGATGGAAACGGAAGTAAACTGCCGAAAAGACTTAAGGCGACAGCAATCACGAACAAGAAACAGAAGAAGAGTCCAAAAAGACGTCGCTCGGCATGACTTCTTGTATCTAACACAACCTCTCCCCTTTAGATTACTTCAGCCACCTTTCTCTGGCGGGAGATTGCGACTAAGCTCAACCCAATACATCATTCCTTCCGCAAGACACCCCTGGATAAAAGCAATGTCGAAAGTCGCCCCCAATTGCTTCGCCTCAACTAATTCATCCGCCAGTCGCTCGACAGAATTGGGATAAAGCCCTACGGTCTCCTTAACTCTGTCACAGGCAATTTCCTGGGGGCCGATAACAGACTTGAGCACTGCGCTTCGCATCATAAACACCATCTCTGGCCTCCATGACATGTACCGCTCCAATTCTCTGATCTGGGCCTCAACACCAAACAACGAAACTTGCTCTCGGATTATCTGGGCCTTCAGGGCATAGCCGCCTACAAATCGATTCTTTTTAGCGTCTAAGAAAGCGTACCTCTCTTCCTGCGTCAGGTTTGCCTTATGAAACCCTTTGACAGCGCCCCAGTAATCACTCCCTACATAGGCAAAGCTCACCAATGACGTTACCAACAGGGCACCACCAACAGAAACCGGCAGAAAACTAGAGGAAAACTTAATTTTCACTCGGCGGTCGACCTGGGATACAAGAACAATTGCCAGCGCAAAGAAACCGAAAAACCAAAATGAGAACTCAAGCATATTATTGACAAAAAGAGCACCCAGTGCCGAGAAAACAAAGTAATCCCTGGGCAGGAATTCCGACCGCCAGAAGAGTGCAAAGAGGTAGGCAACCATTGCCAGCATTACTGACAGCCCAAAGATTCCTAATTCGACAAAAACATTCACAAAAAGGTTGTGCCCATGGGACCAAAGGGTTCCCATTCGAACGGGGTCTTCAATAGCTTTGTCTGCCTCAATGCTGAAGACGCCGTAGCGACCAGGGCCAAAGCCAAAGAGGGGATTCTCTGCAATCTGCGGATAAGCCTGTAACTTCCGCCATTCTTCGGACCTGTAGTCATCGGTTAATCTGAAGCGATCCGAAACCGCCTCTTCCTCACCACGCTCTATAAATCCAGCCTGAATCAAGCTATCAGAGATCGGACGACTGACGGACGGAAAAACAAAGGTGATGACTAGAACAAGCCCAACAATTGCTACCACTTGCTTCCACCGATTTTGCACCACCCTCCGCGAAGCAGACATCACCCTTGGAGAGACACACAATTTCAACATAGGAATGGCGATGATCAGGAGCACAAAAATAACGAAGGCCCTGCTACCAGTAAGGCTTGCCGCAACCGACATGTAAGAGACAGATAACAGGGTGTTTGGATACCTGAGCCGAGAACTGATGAGGAGAAAAACGCTGGAAATGATCCCCAGCCCGAGAACAAGGGCCGTGAGGTTCGCCTGGTTCAGAGGCCCAAGTAACCTCGTTGTTTCTCCTGTCACCCAAGGCAATAGAAGTTTGAGAACGCCATAGTGCCGCAACAATCCGTAGGTCGCTGTAATTAGAGCAATCCAATAGAGGGATTTCGCGATCAGGGGAACAACATCGTTGCCATGCTCTTTCAAAGTACCTGCAGCGACGGCAACCAGTACTCCTGCAAAAAGAAAGATTAAGTACGCATAGTCGCTAAATAGAAACGAACTCTCCTGGACAAATGACGAGCCGATAACAGAAATAATAAAGACCAGGAGAAGCAGCGCCGATACGGGCAGCGCCACCATCTGACTTCGATACTTCAAAACAATGAAAAAAAACAAAATGCTTGCCAAAAGCATGCTGACCACGTCGTTGGGCAGGTCCTCAAGCGGAAACAGGTGGAAAGGAAGCAAGAGGCCACACCAAAGCACCGAAGCCAACAAAATTTTCAACACTTACACTCTCCAAATATTCTTTGTCGAAAAAAAAAGCGTCCCTGGAAGGGACGCCTTTTCAACTCTCAAGAACTGAGATTAAGAGTTGGTGCAACCGGCCGGAACGTAAGTTTCTTTCCAGTCAGAGGCACTACCACCGTCGATGGTGCAAGACCAAGTACCGTTGGAAGTACGCGCCAGTTGGATAACCGCGTCCTGCACGCCCGCGCCAGCATTTCCGCCGAGTGTTACAGACAGGTTACCCTGACCGCCAGAGAAGTCGAGGCTGGTAGTACTGGTGATGTTGTCAGTCAGGTTAGACTGAACGTGCCCCAGATCGCCCCAAGAGAATGAGGTGTTGCCTCGGGTGAGGTTCTCTTCAACTGCAGTACGCAGCGAAGACAGCTCGCTGTACGCGCGGTTAACCTGCGTACGGGCAGTGTAATCCTGGTACTGGGGAATTGCGATAGCAGCGAGAATACCAATGATCGCAACAACGATCATCAGTTCGATCAGGGTAAAACCTTTCTGAGCGTGATTGATTTGAATGTTCTTCATTATCGACCTCTGTGTTTGTCGTTGATCAACTCTGCATGGCCCGGGCCCGGTGGAGTCGTGCCCCGCGACCGGTGATTTGAGCCTGAAAGAACTTAAGCACCGACCATGCCAATCTAGCCGAACCGTGAAATTATTTTAAATAAGCCATTTATTTCAGTGACCTGGACGCCAACGTGACCTAAGTCGCAAACAGAAGCCAAACCGCTTTAGCTGCCCGCTGACGTCAATGGGTGACGTTTTTAGTCACCATTGTTGGCTCAGACAGTTACTTGAAGACGAAACATAATAAAGAGCTCTTACTGGTAATGCTTGGAGCCGGTTATTGCTAAGGGTGCTTTCCAAACCTGCGCCGGCCAACTAAACTCACTGCAATTGACAAAACATCCGTTTCAGTAACTTAGGCAGCGTTCCTTACTTAATTTATGTCTACCAACAAAAGTAACATCACGCTCACGGGCCTTGCGAGGCGTTTCGTGGATGACGGTCTTCTGGACGAAGCAACTGCCAAAGATGCATTTTTACAGGCATCCCAGAACCGAATTCCCTTAATTACATACCTCACGCAGAACGATCTCGCAGACAGCTCCAAACTGGCTTTTTCAGCCGCCATGGAGTTTGGCGTATCGGTATTGGATCTCTCCGCGTTCATGCCCGAGATGATGCCCGAGAAGGTGGTGGACGAAAAACTGGTCCGCAAACACAACGCTCTTCCTCTATATAAGAGAGGTAATCGCCTGTTCATCGCTGTCTCGGACCCGACTAACATCCAGGCTCTTGATGAAATCAAGTTCAATACCGGGCTAAGTACCGATGCTGTCCTGGTAGACGATGCCAAGCTGCGAGATGCCATCGACAAGTATCTGGAATCTCAAGACACCACGATGGGTGATCTTGATGATTCCGACTTAGAGGGTGTAGAAACCGAAGGCGGAGATCAAGAAGATGAGGGTGCAGTAGTTGCCAGCGAGGTTGACGACGCTCCAATCGTCAAGTACGTGAACAAAATGCTTCTGGATGCCATCAGAGGCGGGGCGTCTGACATCCACTTCGAACCCTATGAAAAGATCTACCGCGTTCGCTACCGCACCGATGGCATTCTGAAAGAGGTTTCCCGCCCCTCTATTAAGCTTGCCCCAAAGATATCAGCCCGTGTGAAAATCATGGCCCAGCTCGATATCTCCGAAAGGCGGGTGCCTCAGGATGGCCGAATAAAAATGAAGCTATCCAAAACCAAGGCGATCGATTTCCGAGTAAACACCCTACCGACTCTCTGGGGTGAGAAGATCGTTTTGCGGATTCTTGATCCCAGCCAGGCGAAACTGGGCATTGATGTTCTGGGCTATGAAGAAGATCAGAAACAGATGTACATGGATGCCCTTAAACAGCCACAGGGGATGATTTTGGTGACGGGGCCAACCGGCTCCGGCAAGACGGTTTCTCTATATACGGGGCTGAACATTCTAAACACCGCAGACATCAACATCTCTACTGCAGAAGACCCTGCAGAAATCAACCTGGAGGGCATTAACCAGGTCAACGTGAACACCAGGGTTGGACTTGGTTTCGCCGAAGCACTCCGAGCCTTCCTGCGCCAGGATCCCGATGTCATCATGGTGGGTGAGATACGGGACCTTGAAACGGCCAATATCGCCATCAAAGCGGCACAGACTGGGCACCTGGTTCTTTCTACCCTCCACACAAACAGTGCCGCAGAGACTCTCACGCGGATGATGAACATGGGCGTGCCCTCGTTCAACATCGCTACTTCGGTGAGCCTGATTATTGCCCAACGTTTGGGCCGAAGACTGTGCAGCTCATGCAAACAGCCCTTTGACGTCCCGAAAGACGTGCTATTGGAGGAAGGGTTCACACAGGAACAAATTGATACAGGCTTCACGTTGTACCGCCCCAAGGGCTGTGATAAATGCAATGGAGGATATAAAGGCCGCGTCGGGATTTACGAGGTGGTCAAGATTACCGACGAGCTGGCGAACATGATTATGGAAGAAGCCAGTTCCATCAAAATTGCAAAGCAGGCTCAGGCCGAGGGCTTCCGTAACTTGCGCCAATCGGCACTTATGAAAGTGATCGAGGGCGTAACAAGCCTTGAGGAAGCCAACCGCGTGACGAAGGATTAAGCATGGCAGAGAAAGCACAGAAGCTGGAATCGTACGTTTGGGAAGGGAAAGACCGAAAGGGCAATAAGTCCAAGGGCGAGCTCACTGGCTCCAACCTTGCACTGGTTAAGGCCCAACTTCGCAAGCAAGGCATTATTCCCGACAAGGTCAAGAAGAAGCCCAAGCCGCTTTTCGGTGGCAGCAAGAAGATTACCCCCTTCGACATTGCCATGCTGACTCGTCAGCTTGCGACCATGATGAAGGCGGGCGTACCTCTGGTGCAGAGCTTTGACATTGTTGCCGATGGTTTGGAGAACAAAGGGCTTCAGGAACTGGTTATGAGTATCCGAAATGATATTTCATCGGGTACCAGTTTCGCAGGCGCATTACGTAAACATCCCAAATATTTTGACGATTTATATTGCAACCTGGTCGACTCAGGTGAAAAAGCGGGTGCGCTCGAGGCTATGCTCGACAGGATCGCTACCTATTTGGAGAAAACAGAGCTTCTCAAGAAAAAAGTAAAGAAAGCGATGACCTACCCCATCGCTGTAGTCGTCGTGGCGATCATTGTCACAGCCATTCTTCTCGTGAAAGTTGTTCCGCAGTTCGAGAGCTTGTTCCAGGGTTTTGGCGCCGAACTTCCCGTTTTCACTCAGTTTGTTGTCGAACTTTCGGAGTGGCTGCAAAGCTGGTGGTTCGTGGTTCTTCTTGGAATCGTGGGAACCATATTTCTCTTTAAAGAGGCCAAACGTCGCTCCCAGAAATTTTCTGACATTGTCGACAAATACGTTCTGAAATTGCCCGTTGTTGGTGAGATACTCGACAAATCCGCTGTAGCAAAATTCGGCCGCGTTCTCTCAACCACTTTTGCCGCAGGTGTTCCCCTGGTGGACGCTCTTGATTCGGTTGCGGGTGCAACCGGCAACGCCGTTTATCGAGATGCTATCGACCGCATTAAAAACGATGTATCGAGCGGTACCCAACTTCAGGCTTCCATGCGTCAGCAGGAAGTATTCCCTGTGATGGCAGTCCAGCTAACGGCAATCGGCGAAGAGTCCGGCAACCTGGATGAGATGCTGGCCAAGGTGGCGGAGCATTACGAGGCAGTGGTGGACGACATGGTCGATAACCTTACAGCCCTGATGGAACCAATGATTATGGCGGTTCTGGGCGTTCTGGTGGGTGGCTTGATCATCGCCATGTATCTGCCGATCTTCCAGATGGGTCAGGTGGTTGGTTAAACTCACCGACCCGAAGCCTCGCTAGACCTTGAGTGGGGTCAGAAGGAAAAGCTTTTCTGACCCCGAGTTCCCCCGCCTGATTCTCGGATAATTGATGATTACTCTGGACGCCTTTCTCGCCACTCCCTGGCTTCTTTTTCTTTCTGTCACCCTCGTTTCCCTCTGCATTGGCAGCTTCCTGAACGTTCTGATTCTCAGGCTGCCCAAAATGATGCACCAGGATTGGCGCTGCCAGTGCGAGGAATTCCTGGAGCTTCCTGAGAGGCAGCGTAAGCAGGAAGAACGAATTACGCTTTCCAAACCCGCTTCCACCTGCCCTTCCTGCGGCCATGGCATTCGGGCGTGGGAAAATATTCCTGTGGTCAGTTGGCTGGTTCTTCGGGGCAAATGCGCTTCGTGCAAGGCGCCTATCTCGCCACGTTATCCGATCATTGAGGCCGTTACCGCGATTTTCTCGGTGGTGACCATTGCTGTCATTGGGCCGAATGAGTCAGCGCTTTGGGCGCTTTTGTTGGTTTGGGCTCTGGTGGCTTTGACAGTTATTGATTTCGACACCCAGTTACTGCCGGATAGCATTACCTTGCCCCTGATGTGGCTGGGCCTGGTGCTGAATTATTTTGGTGTGCTTACGGACTTCAACAGTGCCTTTTGGGGCGCGGTGGCAGGTTATCTCTCGTTGTGGTCTGTTTACTGGCTGTTCAAGCTGGTGACCGGCAAGGAAGGCATGGGGCAC
>DORE01000242.1:35912-36611 GCA_003514305.1 Gammaproteobacteria bacterium
GGAAGGCATGGGGCACGGGGACTTTAAATTGCTCGCCGCGCTTGGTGCCTGGCTGGGGTGGCAGTTGTTGCCGGCGGTTATTCTGCTTTCCTCGGTGGTTGGTGCGGTTGTGGGTATCAGCCTGATGGTGTTCAGGAAGCATGGGCGGGAGGTGCCGATTCCGTTTGGGCCCTACCTCGCCACGGCAGGGTTGATTTGTTTGTGGTTTGGCAGTGAGATTCAGGCGTTCTGGTTTGGGTTTTTGGGAGTTTAAAGATGGGGCCAAATGAAAATGGGGTCAGAGCAAAATCGCGGGGCGATTTTGCTCTGACCCCGGTGGTTGGCCTGACTGGTGGGATCGGTTCCGGAAAATCCACTGTTGCTCGCTTATTCGGTGACCTGGGCGTGCACTGGGTGGACGCCGATGATGTTGCCCGTGAGGTGGTTGAGCCGGGAACGCCTGCACTGGAACGGATTTCAGAGCATTTTGGGAAGAAGATCCTCACTTCTGAGGGTGCTTTGGATCGGGCGCAGCTTCGTGGGATTGTCTTTGAGAAGCCGGAAGAGCGTGTTTGGCTTGAGTCGCTGCTGCATCCAATCATCCGCGAGGAATTGATTCGGCAGTTGAACCCGGAAAACTACCAGCTTCCCTACGTGCTCCTGGTCTCCCCTCTCCTTCTCGAGACAGACCAGCATGAACTGGTTGACCGCATTATCGTG
>DORE01000242.1:36919-37236 GCA_003514305.1 Gammaproteobacteria bacterium
CGCATTATCGTGATCGACGTGCCCGAAGAAACCCAGATTGAGCGCACCATGGCCCGGGACACCAATTCCCGGGAGCAGGTTGAGCGGATCATTGGGGCTCAGATGTCGCGCGAAGATCGGCTGGCGCGGGCGGATGAGGTGATTGATAATAACCGGCCTCTGGATGAAGTAACACGTCAGGTGCGGGAGCTGCATGAAAGGTTGCTGGTGGACTTTGACTGACTGGTTTTCCCGCTATCGTTTGGCAGCCCTTGCGGCTGTAATTTCTCTGACGGTCTCTTCTCCAAGCTACAGCATTGAGCCGGTGTTTGAGGTTC
>DORE01000225.1 GCA_003514305.1 Gammaproteobacteria bacterium
TAGAGACAGCTGAACTCGGAGTCAAGACGCTCTTGCAGACTGCGATTGAATCGAAAGAGTTTTTTCTGAGCGATAGAGAGGAGTATTTTAGTAGGATAGAAGCAGTACTTTTATCCTTCGTCGATTTTGACGCTGTGGCAGCGGTAGTGATGAATCGATATGCGTCTGAATCGACGGAACAACAAACCGCGCGTTTCGCAGCCATACTCCGAACAACACTTACGCGTTTCTATGGTGCTTCTCTGGTCTCTTACAACGGAGAGGAACTGGTTTTCCTACCGCCGAGCGATCCTGACGCCGATCCGAAAGAGGATGTCGTTGTGGGGATGGAGCTGCAGGGAGATACTGCTTTGCGGTTGCAGTATCAAATGTTCCTAAATGAAAACGATGAATGGAAGCTCAAGAACTTGAGCTTGGCCGGAATAAACCTCGGCCGTCAGTACTATACTCAGTTCGCGGCGCTGATGGCACAGCACAGTAATGATATTGATGTTGTCTTGGATAACTGGAAGTAATAAAAGTTGTTTTCGGAATGTAGGAGGAAACATGGAGTCTACACAAATCGCGGCCTTGCTCGAATCAGCATTCCCCGACTGTAGAATTTCTGTAGAAGGTGGGGATGGAAAGTTTATGGTAACAGCAGTGGGCGATGCGTTTGATGGCCTCAATGCGGTGAAGAGGCAGCAGGCCGTTTACCGTGTTCTGAACGGGCATATCAGTAGTGGAGCGATTCATGCCGTGACTATGCGGTTATCAACTCCGGCCGAGCAGGCTTCTTCGTCATCATAAACCAACCCTTAAGGCTTGAATAAGTATGGACCGTCTTATTATCAATGGTGGTGTCAGCCTCGCGGGTGAAATCAGAATAGCAGGCGCTAAGAACTCCGCCTTACCTATACTGGCGGCAACGCTTTTGACCGACGAGTTGGTGAAAGTATGTAATCTTCCTCACCTTTACGATATCACCACCATGCTTGAGCTTCTTGGCTGTATGGGCGTTCAACCGGTAGTTGATGAGAAGCTCAATGTCGAAGTGGACAGCAGCACTATTTCGCAATTCAGTGCGCCCTATGAATTGGTCAAGACCATGCGCGCGTCGATACTCGTGCTGGGCCCATTACTAACCCATTATGGCCATGCAGAAGTTGCTTTACCTGGTGGGTGCGCGATTGGCAGTCGGCCCGTCAATCTCCACATCAGCGCTCTGGAGGCTATGGGGGCTAAGATAATTGTGGAGGATGGTTACATCAAGGCAAGTGTGGAAGGGCGTCTTACGGGCAACCAAATATTTATGGATATGGTGACGGTGACTGGGACCGAAAATGTCATGATGGCCGCTACGCTAGCGAACGGAGAGACCGTGATCGAAAATGCAGCACGGGAGCCGGAGGTTGTTGATTTGGCTGATTGCTTGATCGGGATGGGTGCAAAAATCAATGGCCAGGGAACTGATACAATCACCGTAGAGGGTGTCGAGAGCCTGCATGGCTGTACTTATTCTGTCATGCCTGATCGCATCGAAACTGGCACCTATTTGATCGCTGCGGCCGCTACCAGAGGCAAGATCAAAGTCAAAGATACGCGTCCTTATATTTTGGATTCTGTGCTAAGCAAACTTGAGCAGGCTGGGGCTGAAATCAAGGTTGGAGAAGATTGGATTGAGCTGGACATGCATGGTCACAGGCCAAAGGCAGTTTCCTTGAGGACAGCGCCCTATCCGGCTTTCCCAACCGATATGCAGGCCCAGTTTACCGCTTTGAATTGTATCGCGGAAGGAACTGGCGCCATCACAGAAACTGTATTCGAAAATCGATTTATGCACGTGCATGAAATGAACAGGATGGGCGCATCGATTAAAGTGGAGGGGAATACAGTAATTGTTCAAGGAGTCGAAGCATTGAAGGGAGCGCCCGTCATGGCGACTGATTTACGGGCATCCGCCAGTTTAATAATCGCAGGCCTCGTTTCTGAGCACGAGACGAGCGTGGACCGGATCTATCACATAGATCGAGGTTATGAGTGCATTGAGGAGAAACTGCAGTTGCTCGGTGCTCGTATACGACGAGTACCGGCTTAAGTAAGACGACATGAACGGTCCCAAGCTTATAATTGCCCTAACCAAAGGGCGAATACTTCAGGAGACGCTGCCTTTACTTACCATGGCGGGCATCGAGCCTTTGGAGGACATAACAAATAGCAGGAAGCTGCTATTCGACACCAGGGAGCCAGCGGTTCGACTTTTGATCATGCGCGGATCTGATGTGCCGACCTACGTCAGATTTGGAAGCGCAGATATGGGTATAGCGGGTAAGGACCTCATTCTTGAGGGCGGGAGTGAAGGCTTCTATGAGCCGCTGGATTTGAATATAGCTCGTTGTAAAATGATGACTGCAGTACCAAAGCTGTACCGACCAAGTTCAGGTAGACTCCGGGTTGCGACAAAATTTACCAATATCGCTAAGAAGTTTTTTGCCGAACGGGGTCAGCAAATTGAATTAATCAAGCTGAGCGGTGCGCTAGAGTTAGCACCCTCTCTGGGATTAGCTGATGCGATTGTTGACATTGTCGATACGGGCAAGACGATTAAAGCTAATGGGCTGGTTCCGCAATACACGATCGCGGACATTTCATCGAGAGTAATTGTCAACAAGGCGGCAATGAAGATTAAAACCGCACTTATACAGAAAGTATTGGTTAAGTTGAGAGAAGTGGTTGAGATTCATTCTGCGGACAAAGCAGAGCATTAGAGTCAACGAGGTTTTCAATTAAGTATCATGTCGTCATTTTCAAAGAGCATCAGCCAGCTAGCCACTGCCGCCCCGAATTTTGAGAGTCAACTTGACGCCGCGCTCGATCGAAGGATGCTCATTGCGGACGAGGTCAACAAGACTGTCTCTGAAATCATCAACCGAGTTCGTTCAGACGGAGATAACGCTGTCGTTGAGTACACGAATCAATTTGACGGCGGCGATGCTACTTCGCTTGATGACCTAATTGTAACGACAGATCAGCTTCATGCTGCCCTGGCGCGCGTGAGTGAAAAACAGCGCCTGGCACTGAAGCTTGCAGTAGAACGAATTCGAAACTACCACGAGAAGCAAAAACAGTCGTCTTGGCGTTACGAGGAAGCGGATGGGTCAGTTTACGGCCAAAAAGTTAGCCCGCTTTCTAAAGTTGGGGTGTATGTGCCCGGCGGAAAGGCTAATTACCCTTCTTCTATGTTGATGCTCGCGATACCTGCGCAGGTCGCCGGGGTAAAAGAAATTGTTGCTACCGTGCCGACGCCCTATGGCGAAGATGGAGACTTAGTTTTCGCAGCTGCTGCACTCGCCGGTGTCAACATGGTCTTCACTGTGGGTGGTGCGCAAGCGATAGCCGCTTTAGCTTATGGTACGGAGACGATCCCTCGTGTTGATAAAATCACTGGGCCAGGCAATATTTACGTCACCGTAGCCAAAAAGCAGGTCTACGGAGAGGTTGGCATTGATATGATTGCCGGCCCGTCTGAGTTAACGATTATTTGCGATGGAAAGACAGACCCAGACTGGGTTGCTATGGATCTTTTTTCGCAAGCGGAGCATGACGAGCAGGCGCAATCTATTCTAATCACGACAGACGCTGAGTTTTTAGAGCAGGTCAAGTGCAGTATCGATAACCTTTTACCCAAAATGGAGCGACGAACAATTATCGAGGCTTCGTTACGAAACCGCGGGTTGTTAATTCTTGCAGAAGATCTTGGCACGGCCGCCAGCGTGAGCAATTTAATTGCGCCTGAGCACTTGGAGATCTCAGTGGCGGATCCCGAGCACGTCCTAGAGATGATCGAAAATGCTGGAGCCATATTCCTTGGCCGCTACACCGCAGAAGCCCTGGGAGACTACTGCGCTGGACCTAGCCACGTTTTGCCGACGTCCGGGACCGCACGGTTTTTTTCCGCGCTGGGCGTTTACGATTTCCAGAAACGTTCGTCAATTGTGAACTGCTCCGCAGAGGGAGCACATAGACTGGCAGAAACTGCCAGTGAGTTGGCGCGCAATGAGCATTTACAGGCTCATGCCCTTTCCGCTGAGTACCGCCTCAACCCTGAATTGGACTGAGGCTTATTCGATTGGCTCTAAACCTCTTTTGATTCTATGACTATCGCTTGCCCAAAACCCAGAGTCGTCGGTAGTTCGAAATGTTTACCTTCTCGATATATTTCGATCATGAGTGTCTCGCCTGGTTTTGCGTTGCGAACTTCTCGCATAACACTCTGACCACTGCCAACCGGATTGTTTTCAACACGTGTAATGACATCTCCAGGCAAAATGCCGGCACGCTCTGCAGCGCCGCCAGCGTCTACACTCTCAACGAGCATCCCTCGCACGCTGTCTATACCGAAAAACAGCTGACTGGATTGCGCGGTAAGCGCTTCGCCAGTGATGACACCAAGATATCCCGAATTTTGCGCGATAGCCTCTGATATCATCTCCTCCATTGCTTCAATCGCAATGTTCGCGGGTGTGGCGAACCCTATGCCCTCGAAGCTTCCAGACTCTGACAAGATTGACGAATTTATACCAACGAACCTGCCTTTTCGATCAATTAGGGCTCCACCAGAATTTCCGGGGTTTATCGCGGCATCAGTCTGAATAAAGCTCTGACTCCCGTCTGGATCTCTTTTTA
>DORE01000266.1 GCA_003514305.1 Gammaproteobacteria bacterium
AATATTGACGATAATGCGGTGATTACTTACAACCTCAACGGTGAAGTGGTGAAAACAGAGCACGCTGCGGAGGGTGGCAATGACGGCGTGGTAGTGCTCTCTGATGGAACGAAGTATGTCAGCAGTGTCCGGTATGGAAGTGTTTCTGAGATTAAACCGGGACTAGAGGCACGCATTATTGCCTCTGGCGTTCCCAGCGCAGCGTCTATGTGTTACGACTCGGTACAGCATCAGCTGGTAATACCAATGAACCCCAACTACTCTTTGGCGTTCATTCCTCTCTAACACTGATGCAGCGAGGCTCAATCACGCCATTGCTGAGCTTCGCTGCACTTTTCGATCTGCTTAGTACTCAGCAATCACCTTAGTAATAAGACGATTAAACCGACTCAGCCCAGACTGTAGATGATCTTCTAGTAGCGCTGAGCTAAAGCGAAGGTGATTTTCTATACCGAACTTGGTGCCAGGTATCACTAGCACATCTTCTTCGTTAAGTAATCGACTTGCCAACTCGTCTGAACCGATCGGCAGATCAAATTTGGGGAAAGACATGGCTGAGGCTTGAGGAGGCACCACTGAAAACACGCCTGGGTGCGAGTTCAACGCTGTGGTGAGAGTATTGAATCCGCGCCTAATCAGCCGTCGGGCTCTAGCTCTAAGTTTCTCCCGTGCTGTTTCAGCTAAAGCGTAATCCGCTAGCTTCATTGAAAACATTGTGGCGGCAATTGAAGTGTACTCATGGCGCCGCCAGCACTCCTCAACCACGCCAGTCGGGGCAATCAGCCAGCCTAGTCTTAATCCAGGCAAGCCAAAAGCCTTACTCATAGAGTTGACAACGATGACGCGCTCATATTCTCCCCAAAAGCTCCGGGTTGGCGTGTCGCTATCTAACTCAGTGCCTGCATATACTTCGTCTGCTACGATCCAAGCGCCTACGCTATCGGCGGAGGCAACAAGGGCCTGGCGATCTTTATCAGCTAGGATGCGACCTGTGGGGTTGTTGGGGTTCACTACGTGAATAATGCGAGTATCTTTGTCCGTCGCCTGTTTTAACGAGTCGGTATCTAGCGCCCATCCCTCAGACTCAATCATTTCGACAGTTCTCACTTCGAAGCCGAGATTTATTGCATTGCCGCTCAGCTGCTCATAAGTAGGTCGGAATCGAATCATGTTGTCGTCGGGCTGCAGTATGGTCGCTGCCACCAGTGTGTTAGCTTCACTGGCACCGATGGTCACGAGAACGTTATCCGCAGTTGCTCCTATATACATGTTTGCAATTTTCTCTCGCAAACTATGTAGGCCATTTACTTGTGGATAATCTATAAGCGTGGCAAACAACGATTGAGTATCGACTTCCGCCAACTCAAAGAGTTGTTTAAACGTCAGCGGGTGCACGCCACTCTCGGCAAAGTGATATTTTACCGCATGTTCGTTTTCTGACATGTACTGTTCGATCGCAAAGGGCTGGAACATGGAATTTGACATAGTTTTTTCTTAAGTGACGATCTGGTTAACGGCCTCGATAAATTGGAAGCAACCAATTTGGAGACGAAAGCATCTACATGCCACTGAAATTTTTCGGCATACAGAACCCTATTCTGGCGCTAGTGAGTCGCTCGAACGGGCTGCGCGGAATACCCAGCGGTTTCTGATTCCAGGCAACTGAAATTTTTGAAATGAGCCGCCCTTGAGTGGATTGACACTGTGCTAATTGGGTTGTCTGAAACAAACCATGTAATGGCTGGTTCAGTCGGATGCTCTCTTTGGGTGTTAATTCCTGACTGACAACCGCCCTGATATATAGATCGCTCTTGTCGTGTGTGGTCGGCATAATCTGTTTTTTCGTCGTCAAGTTAGTCAGTTTGATTGCGTTGGAGCTACTCGCTTTATCGGTATTAAATTGCAGTCCAGGTGCCACCCAGACAAAGAAAGTGTGCCGCAGATTGAGGCGGTAATCTCAGCTATCTGAGCTCATTCTATCAGTCTGCATCCCATTATACCTCCTTCACGGGTTTTAGAACCCGTTCCGCTTGAGGGCCTCGCCCGGGCGTGCACCGGTGGATTCGCCATCTTGTAATACTAATTCGCCATTGACCCAGACAGCACTGATGCCGGTGGACAGTTGCTGGGTATTCTTAACCGTAGCATGGTCCTGCACTGTATTCGGATTAAACAAAACCAGGTCAGCTTTCATGCCTACAGCCAGCAAGCCTCGATCCGGAATGCCTATGGCATTGGCTGCGCGGTTGGTCATAGCGGCTATGGCTTTCTCCAAAGGCAAAGTTCCTTGGTCTCTCACGTACTTGGCGAGAACACGCGGAAAGGCACCATAGCCTCTTGGGTGTCCAGCAAATCCGCCGTCAGAACAGATATTGGCAAAATCCCATTTGATGAGTTGGGCAATGTCATCCTCTTGCATGGAGCGCCCCATGATGGACTCGGATCCGAGTCCGCCATTGACCTCCGTCCACTCCATGGATTCTCCGATCACATCAGAAAGAGTTTGCGCTTCGGAAGTGCCTCTAAGAACAGCAATGTCGGCGATGGATAGTCCCACATAGCTTGGATTGGGAGCGAAATAGGTGAAAATGATGCCGTCGGCTGGCGCGATGCTTTCCAGTACGAAGTCAATCTCTTCCAAATCGTTGGGATCGCGGCCCGGTAGCAGTACACCGATGGTGGATTGCCAGTACTCATAAGGATAGATGTCAGCGGTGACTCTAATTCCCTCATCGCGAGCCGCTTCCAAGATCTTGATCGCCTTGCCGGCTTCACCCCAGACTTGTTTTGCGGCTAACTTAATATGTGAATAATGAACCGGCATATTGGTTACGCGACCGATCTGGATCAGTTCCTCGATTGCTTCAAAAACAAATCGGTCCTCGGAGCGGACATGGGAGGCATAACGTGTGCCTAAATCAGCTGCAGTCTGAGCAAGGCGAATGATTTCGCTGCCTTCTGAGAATTTGCCCGGCACGTATTCAAGGCCACTCGAAAACCCTAGGGCGCCGCTAGCGAGCTCTTTGGCGAGGAGGTCTGCCATCAATTCCACCTCATTATCGCTGGCGGATTGCTGCGACCGCTTGCCCATAACCACATCACGAATCGTGTTGTGGCCTACATAAGAAGCAACATTGACTGCAGCAGGGTACTGCTCGTAGGCTGTGTAGAAATCAGCAATGGGGAAACTATGCCCCCCATCCTGCCCGAACACAGAAGTCGTGATGCCCTGGGTCAGTATGGGTATCGCATCTTTATTGGTTTCGAGGCCGCGATCGTGATGGCTGTGGGTATCGATGAAACCGGGAGTAAGGGTCAAGCCGCCAGCATTGATTACAGTTTCTCCAGCCAACGGTTGCAGGTTTCCAATTTCAGTAATCAGCTCGCCCTCGAATCGTAGGGCTCCGCTGTATGCGGGCTCACCGCTGCCATCAATGATTTGGGCGTTAACGATAAGAGTTGAGTTAACAACAGGTTCTGATATTTGAGGTTCGCCGCAGGCACCTGGGGCCAACAGGCATATACCCAAAATCAACTTGGTGACTGCTAAAGGCCCTGATTGATTAAGACAACGAAAAAGAGACAATTGAACCCAATGCAATTACGAAGCTCCTGATTTGGCGACTGCGATTTATTATCATCGTTTATTTGGTATTTTCATCTTGGTTCAGAGGAATTAGTCCAAACAAATCCCTAATCTCATTAGTATTCAAATAAAACACAACGAATGAATACAGGCCCAAAGGCACCGCATGGGAGATGGCAAAGAGTAGATATTCAATCGCAGAAGAAACCGTCATCATCAAAAAAATCATTTGAAATGCATGTACTACGGCATTGATGGAAGCAAACGATGTAGCTGCAATCCAAACGAAATAATTACGATATAAAATCCCAATCGCCAGTGCCGCTCCCAAAACCGCCGTTATCAAACTCAGAGATAAGCCTCCAGCCGACAATCCTATATCTAAAATGCCGAGCGCGTTGGCAAGCAACATGACTCCAGCAGCGACATAAATGCTTTCGGGGTTCTCTGGAAAGTGAAGTAGCTTCATGATGGTCAGTTGTTTTTCTGATTTTTTATTTCCTGCCCATAGTGCTCTTGTGTTGCTGCTGTTTCAAGCACATTGCTAGGCCAACTTGCGCCTATTGAGGTGGGTCCAGCGCAGCGGCCTGTTTGTGGACCATCGGAATTAGCGCTTTACGAATCTTCTTTTAGTAGAGGCGCTTGGCTCTTCGCCTGCAGAAGAACAACGGGACGAGAAATCCAAAAGTTTCAATCAGGATGAGCGAAGAGGACCGGATTATTCTGGTGCCAGGCCTTGCGGCGCGGGAAAGACAGCGCTGGGAGGCAATGAGTCTCCAAGCTATGTTCCTTAAAGCTCCGCGTGGGAGTGCCTAGAAGGCGTAGCGAAGGCCTACGAAAACTGCACGTGGCGGAGCAGGCCCCAGAAACAGTGGAACGGTCAGATCCTCGATAATGGGGACCTCAAGCTCTCCGGGCTCTTCGCCCAACAGACCGAATGTTTCGAACTCTTCGTCAAATAGATTGTTCACGTTCGCAAAGATTTGGAACCGATCGCTGAATTGATAGCGAGCTCGAAGATTGGCCAGTGTGTATCCAGCTACCGTATCCAGTTGATTGGATTCATCTCCCCTAAGGTGTTGGTCGCTGTTGCTGATTACGTCCAGTCCGATGCCGAAGCGATCGGTGACACGATAATTCGTGAGCAGCTTGATTTGATTTCGTGGAATTCCCGGAATCTTATCGCCGTTCTCCACCAGAATTTCTCCGTCGTCGTCCGCAAAAGCGTGATTCGGGCTCAATACCTTGAAATTGTCCTCGAAAGTGGCCTCGACAAAGCTGTAAGCCAGCGTCCAATTCAGGTCCTGTAAATTACCTGTAATCCGTCCTTCAAAACCGGCGCGTTGGGTTTCATCCACATTGGCGAAAAGGCCAGTAGCCCGGCCCGTGGTCTGGAACAGGATGTCGTTCTCGTTTGCGGTGAGAAAGGCTCCTGCGGAGTAGGCGATAGAACCGAAAAACCCGCGTGCACCAATTTCAAAACTTTTAGACACGACGTCGTCGAGGGGCGGATCGGCGAGAAAAGCATTGGGCAAACGGCATTCGAAGTCCACATCGTCCGGATCATCACCGCGCTCGATAGCAAACTTCACCGAAAGCTCAAACACTCCTTCGTTACAGGCGAGCTCGATGGGGGTGGGAGAGCGGGATGAGCGACTGAAGGAAGCATAGAGATTATGATTCTCGGCCACTTGCCAGGTTACCCCCAAGGCTGGATTGATACGATTGAAATTATGGTCGCCATTGAGTTCCGGACGCATACCTGATCGGTCACGCAGGGTTACGCTAGTATCATTAGCGCGCAAAGATAGTGTCAGTGCGACAGTATCGCTGAAATCCAGTATTGAAGCGACGTAAGCGCTCAACGTTTCAGTTCCAGTGTTGATTAGAGTTGCCGCATCGTCAACAAAGGTACCGGTCCCGAGTCCGATGGTAATTCGAGACAGCGGATCGATTTCGGCGAGTTCTAGGACTGAACGAAAATCAGACTCACCGTTAAAGTAAGAACCACCGAGCACAATCTGACCATCGTAGTCGGCGAAGGTGCTTTTGAGCGTCCACTGAAAGTCGCCGCCCAGTGATTGCTGCAGCCGATTACTGATGTTGTTGATCGCATCACCCGCCAGAACACCAGTACCCGACAGTTCGCTATCTTCAAATCCTTCGATATTGTACTCTTTATTTCTTCCGAGGCTTGTGGACAGACTATTAAGGAAGTCCTCCAGCGCCTCGGCGTCGGTGAATTGACCCTCGCACAGATCATCATCGTCGATGCCGAGGGTCATAATATGATCTTCTTCTAGCCCTTCAATCAGACCATCACCACCGATAAATTCGCAGACTGTGAATTCAGTGCCGTCACCATTAAATGAATCAGTATCATTCTCGCGCCAGAATAGGTTGCCGCTGAAACTGGTCCTGGAAGATATCTCGTGGGCGAAGTCGAGGTTTACCATGGACATATTGTTCTCTGTGATATCTGGCCCAGTGAAAATCGCCTCACGTCTCATGTTTAAAAGTTCAACGGGTGCGGCACCGTTGCCAATCAGATCGGAGCGGCCATGCTGAAGGTTGAGATTGACGGCAGAGTCATCAGAACGCCAGCTGAGACTGCCGTATAGGTTGAGCGCGTCTGACCTAGACTGGTCGCGCCAGCCGTCCTCGGCGAAGCGCTCCACATTGAAGTAATAGCCAAACTGACCATTATTGCCACCGATCTCAAAATTTGCGGTAGTGCGGCCAAAGGAACCGGCGCTGACTTCAACGTTTAAGCTTTCCGCGTTGAAGCCATTTTTCATATCGATCACAAGCGAGCCACCCAGGCTATTGAGGCCATAGAGGGGGTTAGAGCCGCCGCTGAGGGTAATCTGATTAATCGCAGTTTGGGGCAGCAAGTCCCAATTGACAGTATCACCTAGTGGCTCATTGATGCGCACGCCATTCTGGAAAATCGCCAGACCCTGGGCTAGTCCCAGTAGCGGCGACGCGGTGAAACCGCGGTACTGTAGGTCGCGCTGTAAAGGATTATTCTGGGCATCATTCACGGAGACACTTGAAAAGGACTGACCCATGAAATCAGCCAGACTTGCTCCTCCCATACCCTGGAGGTCTTGTGCCGAGCCAACCTGAATTGGGTAGGGCAGCTTGCGGCTGTTGACACTGGAGCCGGCAGGAACCAAGTCGGTAACAAGAATTTCCACTGGAACTTGCGCAAATGCCTGAGATGCACATGTGGCGAGGCCGATGGCCAAAATAAAGGGCTTGGTAACGTTAACTCTTGGATTCAGCATGCGGCTTAATTTCTTGTAGGTTAATTAGAGGTTTCTAGCTATTGTCGAGGCTTTGCTTCTGGTTTGCCTTGACGCGACGCAGTATAGCAAATTAGGTGCTTGTATTTGCCTTGTTGAAGCCGTTTTGATGGCCTGCGAGAAGATTTTCCAAAGAAGTCGCTCAACTGAAAAGCGCCGAGGCGGTTCGAAAATCCGAGCTGCTATCGTCGAGATTTTGACCAACTTGATTAGTCTGTGTAGATTAGCGCCTCGTCATCCGCTTGGCCTACCGCCGGCGATTGAATTCGGAATATGGAGAAAATCATGCCTACTGTTCTTATTACTGGCACGAATCGCGGCCTCGGCCTGGAATTCGTTAAGCGCTTCTCACAGCAGGGCTATAACGTGATCGCCACTTCCCGCGATAATAATCAGGCTCCTGAGCTTCAGGCGCTCGCCGAAGCCAATACCTCGCTACGATTGATGAATCTGGACGTCTCGGATGAGCAATCCATGGCAAGCTTCGCCTCAGCACTGGGCGATACGGCTATCGATGTTCTCGTAAACAATGCCGGCGTCTATGGTCCTCGTAATGCCAACTTTGGTAACGTAGCGAGCGGCGACTGGGAGGCAGTACTGAAAACGAATGCTATTTCTCCCATGTTGCTCACTCAGCTAATCATTGGCAATTTGCGTTTGGGGAACGCCAAGAAACTGGTGTATGTCACTTCAAAAATGGGGTCGATTGATGATAACCGCGGCGGCGGCAGCTATATCTACCGTAGTTCCAAAACCGCACTGAACTCAGTTGTCAGGAGCCTGTCGGTTGACCTCAAGGAAGAAGGGTTTTCAGTGGCTGTTCT
>DORE01000102.1 GCA_003514305.1 Gammaproteobacteria bacterium
TGCGCTATCGAAAGGCCGCTGAAAAATCACTCATGAAGACAATGGGAAAGGTTGGACTTTGCACGGTAGAAAGTTATATCGGGGGAGAATTTTTTGAACCGAATTTTTTAGACACAAACGACCCTGTGTTGACTAAATATCTGCCTAATATGAAGACTCCAGTTGGTGGTGTGGGATTTTCGGTGATTGCCAATTCAACCGCGGCCTGGCACGCCCACATGGAGAAAGTTACCGATAATTCAGACATTCCTATACTTGGCCTATTCAAGGAGCGTTCAGAGGGTGCTGGGCATTCTTACGGGATGGCTGCGGTTCGAGAGTTTGTAGATCTTACAGAAGAGCAAATCACATTTGCTACTGAGGGAGAGGATTTGCTTATTGATGGAGAAGCTGACCCCTTTCGCTTGATGACCTTGCAAGAAATGGATGATGCTTACAGTATAAATGAGGCGGCGTATGTAAATACCAGCTTTGACGCACTTAATGACGAAGAGATAAATTCTTTTAAAATAACTCCAGGGTATAGGGCCTTTTCGCGAAATCTATCTGAAGAGCGTGGCAAAAGACCAGCAGCACTTAGAGATATTTTAGCTCTTCCCGCTGACATAACTTATCTCAATACCTACGAAGAGATGAAGCGTGAGATGATGCTCTTCAACCGAGCGGGAAACAACAATTTTGTTATCCGCGGCCTTTCATGCAAAAAGGCACACGACGGATCCTTTAGCCTTAGCTTTTCTGGGCCAAAAGCAGAGAGTTTTGGCCGCTTAGATATTTTAGCGCAGACACTCGTTGATCGATTTAAGGATGAAATCACTGGGCATTTTGTTACACACGGAGACTTAAATGTCACTGCTTGTGGAACAGCTGAAGACTATCTATCTAGGATTACAGAAGCACCCGTCAGCATACCCTTAATTGAAGTGCAGCCAGCCGCTGAAATAACAAAATGTTTAACATCAGGTGCTATGTCACACGGTGCGCTGGTAGCGACGGCACACGAAGCAGTTGCTCACGGAACCAACATGGTTGGTGGCATGTCGAACTCCGGTGAGGGAGGTGAGCACTTAAGTCGCTACGGAACATTGCGTTCTAGTCGAATAAAACAATTCGCTTCGGGAAGATTTGGGGTTTGGGCAGGGTATCTCGCGGACCCCAATTTAGCCGAGATCGAAATCAAAATAGGTCAAGGAGCGAAGCCTGGTGAGGGAGGTCAATTACCTGCGGCAAAAGTTACTGTGGACATCGCTGCAGCCAGAGGCGGAACCCCGGGTGTAGAATTGGTTTCGCCTCCACCGCATCACGATACCTATTCAATTGAGGACTTGGGTCAATTGATTCATGATGCAAAGGCGGCCCGTGTGAGAGTCGTTGTAAAATTAGTCAGCTCAGAAGGAATAGGAACTATAGCAGTGGGGGTAGCTAAGGCTGGGGCGGACGTTATTAATGTTGCTGGTAACACCGGTGGTACGGGGGCAGCAGCTGTAACCTCACTAAAGTATACCGGAAGAGCCGCGGAAATTGGAGTTGCGGAGGTGCATCAAGCTCTGTGTGCGAACGATATCCGCCAGAAGGTCGTGTTACGATGTTCTGGAGCGATGCAAACGGGATCTGACGTCATAAAAGCTGCTTTGCTTGGGGCCGACAGTTTTGAGTTTGGCACGACCGCACTGATGATGCTCAAATGTGTAATGGCGAAGAACTGTAACGTAAAATGTCCAGCAGGTCTCACGACTAACGCTGAAACTTTTGATGGGGATCCAAGGGCGCTTGCTCAATACCTCTTGAATTTGGCGCACGAAGTTAGGGAAATACTCGCTTCATTGGGTTTCAAAAGTTTAGAGGCGGCAAGGGGTAGGGCTGACTTGTTACACCTCCTAGATCACCCTTCTTCGGTCGGTCAATTGAATTTGCGGCAGATGTTGTTCTCTATGGCAGATACGAAGATTGATAATCCACAGTACGTCGAGGCGGACTTTTCAATCGATGAAGCTTTATTACCAGCGTTTGAGGCCTTTTTGAAAGAGGCTGAGCAAGAAGAACTTATTCTAGATCTTAAGAAGCCGCTTAATAATCGTAACAAGTCTGTTGGTGGACGATTTTCTGTGGACATAGAGCGACTGCTCAATCACGGCGCTTCTGATAAAACTAAGTGTGTGTTTCAAGACACTAGGGGCCGTAGATTTTTGGATTATCATACGGTCAAGGTCGTCTCACACGGGGCAGCGGGGCAAAGCTTCGCTGTTTTTTGCAATGATGGCATGGTCTTTGATCACACCGGTACGTGTAATGATGGAGTCGGCAAAGGCGCTTGTGGTGGACAAATTAATATCCGCTCACCGCTTGGTGGTTGTGAAAAAGATGGCGAGAATGTCTTGGTTGGCAATTTTACACTTTTTGGAGCAACTGGTGGGCGGCTGTTTATTGAGGGTCAAGCTGGTGATAGGTTTGCGGTGCGCAATTCAGGTGCTACCGCTGTGGTAGAAGGAGTTGGAGAATTCTGTGCAGAATACATGACCAACGGAACCATTCTTAATTTAGGTGAATTCGCAAAGGGTTTTGGCAATGGGATGTCTGGTGGATTCGCTTATCAATATGATCCAGATGACTGTCTACCCGACTCAATAAGTCGTGATTCCGTTGTGTTCGGCGATTTATGTAACGATGAGTTCGGTATTCATGTTCACACCGATGCAGTTAAACAACTTCTTGATTGGCATGTTGCTGCCACAGGGTCGAAAAAAGCCCGGCATTTGCTCGATAATTGGCATGAAACGAAACATTCCTTTAAATGGATAATGCCCAAAGCATTACTTCAATACCAAGATGCAGATGAAATATTGAAAGCAAAATCTCGTAAAGAGCTTCACGAAGAATTGGCGACCGCACTTTCTCAACACCAAATCAACAAATTTAAGCGCGCATGGAAAGCAAAGAGGTCTGTTTTGGACGGTACTGTTCCACTTTTTGGCGTCATTGACGGTTCAGATCAATACGAGCTGTTAAATTGTTACACGGTTCTTGAA
>DORE01000044.1 GCA_003514305.1 Gammaproteobacteria bacterium
CCCACCAGCGTCTTCAGCACGTCAACGATGTCGTCGGGATCCAACACCGGTTTTCCGGTTGACTCCGGTCGACCCAGACGACGATTGAACTTCATGCGACCAACCGCGGACAGATCGTATCGCTCCGGAGAGAAAAACAAGTTGGAAAATAAATTTTCAGCGGACTCTTTCGTCGGTGGTTCGCCGGGACGCATCATACGGTAAATCTCGACCATCGCTTCTAGCTTTGAGGTGGTCGCATCATTACGCAGCGTGTCAGAAACGAACGGTCCACAATCAAGATCGTTGGTATATATAGTCTGGAATTCAGCGATCTCTTTCTCAAAGAACTGATCGACCAGCTCTTCGGTAATTTCTGAATTGCAAGCGTAAAGCACCTCTCCAGTCTCAGCGTCGAAAATATCTTGAGCCAGAGAGGTACCAACAACAAAATCATTACTGACTATTAGCTCTGTGAGCTTCGCTGTCTCCATTTGACGAATATGGCGTGAGGTAATCCGGCGACCTTCCTCGACAATAACCTTGCCCTTCTTATCCTTTATCGGAAAGGTCAGAACGTCGCCTCGCAAACGCGAAGGCACCAGCTCCAAGGCAATAACGAGCTCTTTGCCTTTTTTCTTAATTCTGAAGGAGTTGTTCTCATAAAACATCCCCAGAATCTCCTGAGAATTGAACCCTAACGCTCGCAGGAGCACGGTCGCAGGCAGTTTGCGCCGGCGATCAATGCGCGCATAAACCATATCCTTCGGATCGAACTCGAAGTCTAACCATGACCCGCGGTATGGAATAACTCGCGCGGAGTAGAGTAACTTGCCGGAGCTGTGTGTCTTTCCTCGATCGTGGTCAAAGAAAACGCCTGGTGAGCGATGAAGCTGGGAAACAACGACACGCTCAGTTCCATTAATGACAAAGGTGCCAGAATCAGTCATTAAAGGGATCTCTCCCATGTAGACTTCCTGCTCCTTGATG
This sequence comes from Gammaproteobacteria bacterium, assembly GCA_003514305.1. GTDB lineage: Bacteria > Pseudomonadota > Gammaproteobacteria > Pseudomonadales > Pseudohongiellaceae > UBA9145. Next base: position 970 of record DORE01000044.1, read on the forward strand.
TCTTTGATGGTTTGCGTCGTCGATTCTTTATCATAAAGAATCAACCGCACCTTGACGCGAAGAGCAACTGAATACGTGGAGCCACGAAGCTGGCATTCCTTTACATCAAAAACCGGTTTTCCGAGCTCATAGCTGACATATTCCAGAACTGCTTTTCCGGAATAGCTAACAATGGGGAATACAGATTTGAACGCAGCGTGCAAGCCCTGATCCAGGCGAGATTCGGAAGCAACGCCGTCCTGAGTAAATTGTCTGTAAGAGTCGACCTGGATGGACAGCAAGTAGGGGATGTCCATGGCGCTTGGCAGTTTGCCAAAATTCTTACGAATGCGCTTTTTCTCTGTATACGAATAGGCCATTAATATATTCCTAGCTATGAGTACTGTGTGTCAAAACCACCGACAGAGTTTCTAACGCCCTGCCTGCCGCTCGCCTCCACCTCAGTGGACGCAGTATTCCAAAACGAAGCAAGGCACCAGACTCTTTTGCCATGAGCCTGGTGCCATTTCTAGCGTGACTTCGAGCTTATTATTTAAGCTCAACGGTTGCGCCAGCTTCTTCAAGCGCCTTTTTGGCTTCTTCGGCTTCCGCTTTCGGAGCGGCTTCCTTAAGCGTGGAAGGTGCGCCATCAACCATTTCTTTGGCCTCTTTGAGTCCAAGACCGGTAATACCTCGGACCGCTTTGATGACGTTGACTTTCTTGTCTCCAGTTGCAGTCAGGACGATATCAAACTCGTCCTTTTCCTCGACAGGCGCCGCTTCGCCGCCCGCTGCCGCAGCTGGGGCTGCCGCAACCGCGGCGGCAGCCGATACACCAAATTTTTCTTCCATTGCTTCAACCAGTTGAACAACATCCATAACTGACATTTCAGCAATCGCATCAAGCACTTCTTCTCTAGATAGAGACATAGTTCTTATCTCCTTAAATAAGCTAAATAATCAAAGGAATTAGGCCGCATCCTGTTTCTGGTCTCGAACAGCTGCTGCTGCGCGGGTAACCTTCGCAGGAACTTCATTCATTGTCCTTGCCAGTTTAGTAACAGGCGCCAGCATGACACTCATAAGAATTGACCGCGCCTGATCAAGCGTCGGCAACTTCGCCAACACGTCAATCTGACTAGAATCCAAGAGTTGTCCACCAACACACAGTGCTTTTATCTCGAAATCTTCGTTTTCTTGGGAAAAATCCTTCAAAACACGTGCCGCAGCACCCGGATCCTCCTCAGAAAGCGCTAAAATCGTTGGCCCGACCAACACTTCTTGAATGCACTCGAATTCAGTATCCGCAACCGCACGCTTGAGAAGCGTGTTTCGGACTATGCGCAGATAAACCTTATTCTCACGTGCATTTTTGCGAAGCAAAGTCATATTCTCGACAGTAACTCCGCGATAATCAGCAAGTACTGCGGACAAAGCACTGCTAGCAGCCTGATTGACTTCAGAGACTATTTGTTGCTTGTCTTCCAGCCGTATAGCCACTAGTTAACTCCTTATCAAGTGGCTCCAAAGGAGCCGTTTCTGACAGCTTACGCTGCCACCGAGTTTGGTGATAAAAACCGGAGCAAATCCGGATCGGGTTTCACCATCTGCGTAGGGAATTAAGAAATCGTTTGCCTATTAGGCGCAACTACTTCACCTACGGTCTTTGATGATCTCGACTGTTTCTGAGGAACAGCGAAACCACTCAAAGTCATAGTGCGACGTGTGTATCCAAGTCAGTCACATACGACGCACTCAATTATATTAGCGCTAGAGTGCTAGCGAGGACTGGTCGATTTGCAAACCAGGCCCCATGGTAGATGAAAGTACTACCTTTTTGATGTAAACACCCTTAGCAGAAGACGGCTTCGCCTTCATCAGATCAGACAACAGCGCTTCCAGATTGGACTTTATGGCTTCTCCCTCAAAGCCAACTTTACCAATACCGCCATGAACGATACCGTTTTTGTCCGTGCGATAACGCACCTGGCCGGCTTTTGCATTTTTCACCGCTGATTCTACATCAGGCGTGACTGTTCCAACCTTTGGATTCGGCATTAGGCCTCGAGGACCCAGCACGGTGCCCAGTTTACCGACAACACGCATTGCATCGGGGGTTGCGATTACGACGTCAAAGTCAAGGTTTCCGCCCTGAATGGACTCGGCAAGATCGTCAAAACCGACTATATCTGCCCCCGCCGCTTTGGCTTTTTCAGCGTTATCGCCTTGAGCGAACACCGCAACACGCACGTCCTTGCCGGTGCCAGCCGGCAGAATAGTTGAGCCCCTAACGACCTGGTCGGATTTACGTGGATCCACACCAAGATTTACCGAAACATCAATCGATTCCTCAAACCTGGAAGAGGCAAACTCTGAGATAAGAGAAACTGCTTCTTCTATGGGGTATGCTTTGGCCCAATCTAGCTTTTCAGCCATGGCTTTTTGCTTCTTAGATAAGCTACCCATTACTATACCCCTTCCACTTCCAGACCGGCACTGCGCGCACTGCCAGCAAGGGTCCGGACCGCTGCATCCATGTCAGCCGCCGTCAAGTCCGGCATTTTCTGCTTCGCGATTTCTTCCAACTGAGACCGGTTAACTTTCCCGACTTTCTCAGTGTTAGGACGGCCGCTACCTTTCTTGATTCCTGCGGCTTTACGCAGAAGCACAGAAGCGGGCGGCGTCTTGGTAACGAAAGTGAAGCTGCGATCTGCATATACGGTGATCACTACGGGAATAGGTAGTCCTGGCTCCATGCCCTGTGTCTGAGCGTTAAACGCCTTACAAAATTCCATGATGTTCACACCGTGCTGGCCAAGAGCAGGCCCAACAGGAGGACTGGGGTTTGCTTGGCCGGCACCCACCTGCAGCTTAATGTAAGCCAATACTTTTTTAGCCATAAGACTCTCCTTGGGTTCAAGCGCTGAGCCTGCACTCGGACGGACTACTTACGCGCAGTCAATCCGTATGGATCTCAGCTTCCCTCTCTACCCTTTGCACGGCTAGATGCTCAGGGATCGATTTTATGGAACCACGGCGCAGACTATGCTCAAAGCGCGCCGGCAAGGTTCCTAGCTTTTCTCCACTTGGCCGAACTCAAGTTCGACTGGCGTGGAGCGACCAAAAATCAGCACAGCAACTCGCAGACGGCTCTTTTCGTAGTTGACTTCCTCAACCGTGCCAGTGAAGTCGTTGAACGGCCCGTCAGTAACCCGAACTAACTCACCAGGCTCGTAGATCACTTTGTGGGTCGGCATGTCCTCACTGTCTTCCATACGCTGCAAAATCTTATTCGCTTCTGCGTCCGTAATAGGAGCGGGCTTTTCCGCCGTACCACCGATGAATCCCATCACTCGTGGTATTTGCTTAACCAGATGCCATGTGTCGTCGTTCAGGTCCATGTGGACCAGAACATAACCTGGGAAAAACTTTCGTTCGCTTTTACGCTTTTGCCCTGCACGCATCTCGACAACCTCTTCGGTTGGAACGAGCACTTCATCAAAGTGCTCCTCCATACTCGCCAAGGCGATACGCTCTTTTAGGGCGTGCATAACTTTTTTCTCGTAGCCCGAATAAGCGTGAACCACATACCACCGTTTAGCCATTGTCTTCCTCTAACCGATCACCGAAGAAATCACGCTGTTAAGCCCCCAATCCAGAAGCCAAAGGATCAGCGCCACAATGAAAATTACTATTAGGACGACGATTGTTGTCTGCGTAGTTTCCTGCCTCGTTGGCCAAACTACTTTTCTAATTTCGACCCGAGCGTCAAGGCAAAGGGCAACGAAAGCCTTGCCTTTTGCTGTCTGCGATGCCAACCATCCTGATGCCCCCGCAGCCGCGAGCAGGCCCAGAGTGCGG
>DORE01000023.1 GCA_003514305.1 Gammaproteobacteria bacterium
GATGCAGCGCATGCGGGAGCTTGCCGTTCAGTCCGGTACAGGCACGACCGCAGCAGCTGATCGAACGTACCTCAACTCCGAGTACGTAGCACTCCGAAATGAGATTGATCGCATCGCAGATAACACTCAGTGGAACGGAAGAAACATCCTTGATGGATCGGCGGGAGCCTCGACTGGTAAATCGACAGTGGCTTTCCAGGTTGGAGTGAATGAAAAACAGACGATTTCAACCTCATTTGGCAACGTCAACAATACGACTGGCCACATGTCGGCTCTGGCGTCTACTAGGCTGTCAGCTGCGACTATCGCGTCGGCCGTGACAGTAGCCTCAAACGCGATCACTCGACTAGACAACACGATTGCGGATGTATCGGCGCAACGAGCAACATTTGGCGCAATATCTAACCGACTTACGCACGCTGTGGACAATCTTACAAACGTGAAGACCAATACAGAGGCCTCACGCAGCAGAATTATGGATACTGATTATGCAGCTGCCACCTCAGAGCTCGCCAGGACTCAGATCATCCAGCAAGCTGGAACCGCGATGCTAGCGCAAGCGAATCAGTTGCCACAAACGGTACTGGCATTGCTTCAGTAAATACCTGCCGATCAGGTTCTCGAATAAAACGGCCACTCCTTATCGGAGTGGCCTTTTTTTTGGGTAGCCGCCTGGCACCTCCAGCAAAAACTTTCCCCCATGGAAAATCGCAAGCGGTATTTCTGTGCTGGCTAGCGGCAGAAGCTTGCCGCTGATACTAAATCCTTCCAAATTGGTTACTCAGCAGCACCCTTCCAAAGAACCTCTAATCATACGGCTCAGTGCTCAATTTGTCGTTAAAAGTCGCTAAAAACCCGAAAGTGTGTTTAAAAATGCATAAAGTGGCGTTTATTTAAATACGATAGAAATGGGTGACTTCAACTAATTTTAATTTTGGCACGATCCGTGCTTTATCATCTTTTACAGATACCAGCGTTGCCGTGGGCGTACCTATCTAGGTGTCACGCATCACGATGTCCGGCAGCGCATTAGTCGAGTTAATAGGTTCTAGGAGAGATACTAATGGCTGTCGTTAACACAAATATATCGGCTTCGATTGCGCAGGCCGCGCTGGCTAGAAACGAGCGCGAGTTGACTGCGGCAATGGAGCAATTGAGCACCGGTAAAAAAATCAATTCGGCGGCAGACAATGCGGCCGGACTTGCGATCACTACTAGGATGACTTCTCAAATCCGAGGATTAGACCAAGCGATCCGGAACGCACATGACGCGGTCAGCATGGTTCAAACCGCGGAAGGTGCTCTGGATGAAATAACCACAATGCTGCAGAGAATGCGGGAATTGGCTATTCAGTCAGGCACAGGTACCACGGACGCGGTGGACCGCACCTATCTGAACCAAGAATATGTCGCGCTCAGAGCAGAAATTGATCGCGTTGCCGACAACACAGAGTGGAATGGCAGGGTGATCCTAAATGGGAACGCTGGAGCTTCTGCGGGGGGATCATTGTCCGCCGTAACATTCCAAGTAGGAGCTGGCGAGGCCCAGACTATTGCAGTTAATTTTGGAAACTTCACCAATTCAGATGGATCCATGTCGACTCTTGCCTCTACACGGCTATCTGCGGCTACCATCGCGTCAGCTGTATCAGTAGCTTCAAACGCAATTACTTCTCTCGACACCGCGATAACCGCAGTTTCAAATCAGAGAGCCTCTTTTGGAGCCGTGAATAATCGGCTAATACACGCGGTGGACAATCTGACAAACATTTCGACGAATGCCGCGCAGACACGAAGCCGTATCATGGACACTGACTATGCTGCCGCCACATCCGAGCTGGCAAGAACGCAGATCATTCAGCAAGCCGGAACCGCCATGTTGGCACAAGCCAATCAGTTACCGGGTAGCGTGTTGCAGTTGTTGCAGTCTTAAAAAATTCGCATGCAAGACATCTTGACGGGGGTCACTTCGCGCAAGGGCCCTCGATAAAACCTGGTCTTGGCGGACAAAACTGGCTCATGCCCAGCACTCCAGTATTGTTGTTGCGATTACCTTGCCCGATGACACACCTTATGGGTCACTGGAAACTCATGGCAAGTTGGACGATCTTATAATACCGCAGTGTCACACGAGATAACGTAATGCCGCAGCTGTCCCATCTAACGGGTGCTCTTATCGGTCAGAAGATGTTCCAAATTATGTCTCGGGCCAATGAGCTGGAGCGGCTAGGTCACAACATCCTACACTTCGAGATCGGTGAGCCTGAATTTAGAACACCGACTAATATTACAGATGCAGCAATCTCCGCCATCAGGGCTGGCAACACACGCTATGTAAACTCTCAAGGGCTATTAGAACTTAGAGAGGAAGCCAGGAACACCACGCTTCGGTCTAGGGGTTTTAAGCCAGCATTAGAGCAGATTCTGGTTACTCCTGGCGCAAATGCTCAAATTTACCTTGCCGCGGCATGCACTCTAAATACGGGTGATGAAGTCATCATACCAGACCCGAGTTTTGTGTCTTACGCTGCAATTTTACATGCACTTGGCGCTGTACCTGTTATAGCCAGACTCCGTGAAGAAAATAATTTCCGCATGGATCCGGAAGAGGTGGCGAGTTTAATCAGCCCCTCTACCAAAATGATCATCATAAACTCCCCTAGCAATCCCACAGGGGCCGTAGCGACCAAGAAAGAAATTTCTGATTTTTATAAGCTAGCTGAGAGGCACGATCTATTTATACTGAGTGATGAAATTTATGCCAGAATGATTTACGAGGACTCAGACGTCGGTTTTTTCTCACCCAGCGCGCACGACCAATGCCAGCGCCACAGCATAATTGTCAACGGGTTCAGTAAGTCCTACGCGATGACCGGTTGGCGACTTGGTGTTACCACTGGGCCACCTGCTCTGATATCAAAAATGGGGCTGCTCTTGGAAACCATTTTTTCGTGCACCCCACCGTTTATCCAAATGGCTGGCATTGAGGCCTTAAGCGGACCACAAGATGAAATCTCTGAGATGGTCTCACAGTACAGAAAGAGACGAGATTTGATCACTGCTGGCTTGAACTCGGTGAATGGATTCCGATGCGTGAGGCCCGAAGGAGCTTTTTATGCCTTCCCAAATACGGAGGATACCGGCTTGTCTAGCTCTCACCTTGCGGAAGTCCTCATGAATGAGCTAGGGATTGTAGTCTCTCCGGGCAATATTTTTGGCCAGCATGGAGAGGGTTACTTGAGGTTTTGTTACGCGGTGCCAGAGGAACGAATAAAAGCTGCGATAGAAAGACTTGTCGGCCATTTCAACTGAGCTCACTTTGAATATATGAAAACCTCTGACTTTATTGCCAAATTTCTTGCTGATGCCGGCATAGATACGGCGTTCGTGCTGACTGGTGGGTGCATCGTCCACGTCATCGACTCGATAGCCAGCACCCAGGGCATTGATTATATCCCGGTTCAACACGAGCAAGCTGGCGCAATGGCAGCCGACACATTCTCTCGAATCAAGGGTGCCGCTGGTCTAGCACTAGCGACCAGTGGGCCCGGAGCAACGAACCTCGTAACGGGTGTATGCTGCTCATTTTATGACTCGATTCCAGTGATAGTTATTACTGGGCAAGTGCCATCCGGCCAACTGAAACGCAAAAGCAACTCCAGGCAAATTGGTTTTCAAGAAACCGACGTTGTATCTATTTTCAAGTCAATCACTAAATATGCGGTGTTGGTGGACAATGCTGAAAATATTAGATTTGAATTGGAGAAGGCGTTGTATTTTGCGACGGAAGGGCGGCCAGGCCCGGTCCTTCTAGACATCTGTGATGATGTGCAAAGAGCAGATATCGATCCAGATTCATTAAGGTCCTTCAGTGAGCCGAGAGCGCAACGACAAAGTCACAGCGATCAAATTACCCAGATCATTAGGCTAATCAACGACGCTGAACGGCCGGTTCTCATCTTTGGCGGCGGCGTCAGATCTGCCGGAGAGGCGGGCAACCTACAAAGCACGGTAGCGGATATAGGCATACCCTTCTCATTAACATGGGCAGTAATGGATGCTTGCTCAAGTAAAGATCCTTTAAATGTCGGCGGGTTTGGAGTTACTTCAGGAAGGCCAGGCAACTTTGCAGTTCAAAATTCTGATCTGTTAATTTGTTTTGGGACTCGACTGGATACTCATGAAGCGGGTTCCAATTACGCCACTTTTGCTAGAGAGGCAAAAAAAATTATCGTCGACATCGATCCCGCAGAACAAGAGAAGTACAAGGACAGGGGCCTAGAGGTTGACCTGTTGGTTACGGCGGACGTCGGAGAGGTCTTGCGAGAACTTGTAGATAGGGCAGGTGAACTAAAACCACAAAACCTCAATGCATGGCTAAATCGGATCTCTGGATGGAAAGAAAATTATCCAATATGCCCAGATGAGTACCACGCTCAAGAACAGTGGGTAAATCCTTACGTTTTCATGGAGAGCCTGGCAACACATTCAGTTAAAGACGCGATAGTGGTCACCGACTGTGGCAGCAATCTAATTTGGACAATGCAAGCTTTTGCATGCTCTGGCTTAGGCAGGATAGTTTCTGCTTTCAACCATTCTCCAATGGGTTACTCATTACCAGCTTGCATCGGCGCAGCCTTAGCATCACCGGATCAACAGGTTATTTGTATAACTGGAGATGCGGGCCTTCAGATAAATATTCAAGAACTTGCAACGATTCAGCGTCAATCATTGAACATAAAAATATTCGTAATGAATAACCACTGTCATGGCATCATCCAAGGCACCCAAGACAATTGGCTCGAGAGCAGGCATCACGCGTCTGATCCAAAGCTAGGCGGCCTACCGGATCCCGATTTTATGCGGATTTCCAACGCATACGATATCCCCTCTGTCTCAATCAGTTGCCATGAAGAGCTTGATGCCACGCTCGACTTCACTCTTAAGTCGGACGGTCCGGTTCTGTGCAACGTCGACCTGCTCCCAGCCTCGCAAATATACCCTAAGCTGTTGTTTGGGCGACCAATCGAGGATTCGAGCCCACTACTACCTAGAGAAGAATTTTATGAAAATATGATGGTCAAACCGATCAGTTAGAAGATTATATGGAAGAGATAAAGGTAGATTTATCGGTTAATGCGCTGGCGCACACTCCACAGCCTTCACAGCATTGGGTATTACTGAGCGGTGAGGAGAGGCTGGCACTCGTCAACAAAGAGTTGGTTTCGTTACGTTGGAAATATGTTGAAGTGCTTCATGCGGGCAGCAATGGCTACATAACAGTTGCATTGCTTGAGTCGCTGGCGCCTGGAGAACGCGGCCACTTGCTTCTCGATTTAGAGGATCGCTTGAAGAAAAAGATAGATTCAGGCCTGACTGTATGGCTAGAGCCTAAAGCGGATAAAAGCGTGCTTCGCAAACTTCGCGGCGTGGAGGTCAAGGGATGAGTGCGCCGGTCGATACAAAAGAGGGAAAGCTAATACTAGATTCCCACAAGCTGTCATATCATATGGACAGGGTGAGCGCCTGGGAGGCGGGTGATAGAATCGCACCTATTAGCGTAGATATGTCCCTCACTCGAGCATGCGGCGCCATGTGCACATTCTGCTACGCGATGGTTCAAGAATCGCAAGAGCGAAGCAGTATTAAGACACCTGCTGCTTTGAATCTTGTCGAGGATTTCGAAAAAATTGGGGTTCGAAGCGTTTCTCTGGTCTCTGACGGCGAGAGCACTCTGTCGAAAGCATACGTGCCGTTTATACAATACGCACATGCTGCTGGAATAGATGTTGGAAATGGAACAAACGCCTGGGAGTGGGAGGCTGACAAGATAGAGCAGGTCTTACCGTATCTGACGTGGGTAAGGTTCACTGTTGCCGCAGGGCGGCCACAAACGTATGCAAAGATGATGTTCAAGGGCCCTGAGCACACGGATGTTTTTGATAGGGCGATGGAAAACATACGATACGCAGTAGCTCTCAAACGTAAGAAGAACTTGAAGGTCACACTAGGTATTCAAATGGTACTGATGCCGGGTATGGCTGATGAAATACTGCCATTTGCCAAACTTGGCATAGATCTAGGAGTCGACTATGCGGTGATTAAGCACTGCTCGGATGATGAGCAAGGGTCATTAGCAATCGACTACTCTAGATACGAGGAGATGTATTCCACCTTGAGTAAGGCGGAGGACATGAGCACCGACGCCACGAAAATAATCGTCAAGTGGGACAAAATAAATGACGGCGACAAGCCGCCGTACAAGCGCTATTACGGCCCTCAGTTCCTATTACAAATAAGCGGCAGCGGCTTAGTAGCCCCAGCGGGAATGTTCTTTAATGCAAAATACTCGAAATTTCACATTGGTAACTATGCTGAAGAAAGATTTTTTGATATTTGGAAGTCGGATCACTACTGGAGGGTCATGGAGTATCTCAGCTCTCCAAGCTTCGATGCTCAAACCATGATGGGCACACTGCCAATCGCTCATTATGTAAACATCGCATTGGACCGACATGTTAGAGGAATCGAACGCTTAAGACCTGGAGAAAACCCCAAGCCGCTTCATCATAATTTTTTATAAGACTACACTAACCAATAAAGTCTAGAGGCTTATCACTAGAAACGTTTGGCCAGAGGTTTATGGCCGTCAGGTCAAACTCCAATAGGTCATTTGAATTCAGGTAAAACGCTCCGCTCAGCCGCTTAGATAACAGCGCAACCTCAAACAGGCAAAGGCAAAACAGGCACCCTGAAAAGATGACATTTAGCAATAGCACCGCAGAATTTGAGCAAATCCTCAGAGCCAGTGCTTTCAAAAAAAAAGGTGGGGATCCCATCAGTCAATCTGACGGAATAAATGCAGCTCTAGCGTTATTAAGAGATCTGAGACAATCCAAAAAATCACTCTACGTCATTGGTAATGGTGGTAGTGCCGCAGTAGCGAGCCACATAGTTAACGACTTCTGCAATGGAGCCAACCTGAAAGCA
>DORE01000165.1 GCA_003514305.1 Gammaproteobacteria bacterium
CTGCGCAAAAGATAACGGGGCCCAAGCTGCAGAGCGATCCCACCGCTGACCTCAATCTCAGCAGAGGCCGGATTCACCTCAATGTAGACAGAGCGGGCGGTGAGCACAAAAAATCCGGCCGCAGACGACAGCACGGAAAAGGCAAAAACAACCACATGAAACCATCTGAACTGATAGTTGAAGCGCCTTTTCTTTTCCTGATTCGGCGTAAAGTCGATGGGCACTATTCGATCAAGTGATCGATGCGCTCCGTCTGATTTTCCCGCTTCGGTCACAGTATCGTCACCTGTTAGTTGCCATAACGCGCTCATCGCACTTCACAACGACGGCATCTGGCGTCTGGCCAAATCCTACAGTAAATTCCTGACGCACATCCCGGTAGCCTGCACGCCTGCCGAGTGCCACATAATTGCCAGGCTTAAGTTCCAATGTCGTTTCGGAAAATGCGCCGAGAGTTCCGACTCTAAGCAGCGTGACCTCAGTAAATGTATCCGACACAAGCACAATGCTTTCTGGCACCTGGGAATTCTCCAGCAGCACCTGTAGTTCATCGAGTTGCGAAGACAGCAATGGACCCGAATCCTCGATGTCCCGACCAATGAAATAATAGCGAAGGTTTTCTTCGTAAACGGCCTGATCTGAAAACCGTTCAGGCATCGCGATGCCGTCAACCAACAGTTGGTTCAGCGTCATTCGCTGATACGCCAACTCTCTTCCCTCAAGGGCAAAGAGCAAATTAGCATCAATGGCAATTACCTGATCGTAGGCAGCCACCGCATCACTCCAGCGCTCATTGGCCTCGGCTAAGGAGATGTCGTTGCGAAGTTGAGCGATTTGCGCATTCGCAACCTCGGTCTCGGTTTGCCGTATGGCGGCCTGGGCCTCGGGCACATTGATGCCCATGGCAGCGGCGCGCTGGAATGCGGCGATCGCTGATTCGGGATCTTCGGCCTGGAGCAGAACATAGCCTTCGGACATAATTTGAGAAAATTCATTTTCTCGCATCTCAGCGTCGATTTCTGAGATCTCCATCGATGCTGCTTCATTATAAGCGTCAAGACTCACTATTTCTTGCAAACTTGCTCTGGCGGCCTCGAGATTATTACTTTCCCGAAGCTCCTCTGCCTGTTGAAACAACATCAGCACCCGGTCCAAAGTCTTTGCACGCCCTAAGCCGATTTGAGCAGCCTCGTTGTCTGGGTCAAGAACGAGCGCCAGTGAATATTTATCCTGTGCAAGCTGGGATAGCGCATCATCAATAGCATTCTCAGCATCGAGAACAAGTTGCGACACCACATCAGGCAGTCCTGACAAAAGCGCCGCCAACGCCTCATTCCCATCACTGTAGGAGTTTATGGCAAGCTCGAAGTCTTGCATCCGATAATACTCATCACCGATGGACGCAGTCTCTAGCGCTGCGTCATAGTCTTCTTTTCCCCAGGACTCCACCTCAAGAGAATCCAACTGACCCTGCTTTTCCAGCAGTTCAGCCAGGACGTCCTGAGCCTGCTTCCGCCTGATGGACCGTTGCGCCTCCTCGAACGGAGAAACAGCGGCCGGCTGCTGATCCGGCGCGGAAGCTGCCGGCTGGGTCACTTCTTCGATTCTCCGCTCCAATGGAAGTTCGTATTCAGAAACCACACTCGGCAAAACAAATACAACCGCCAGAGCCAAAACCACCAGAAACCCAAGACCGAACCACATTGCCGCACTGGGCTTCTGGTGCCGCTGAGGAGCAACCTGCCTGGCGTAAACGCTGGCATCATCACCTTCCAAAGCCACAGGCTCCGTGTTTTCAGTTACGTCTACGGACATGTCTGTTCTACTGGTGACAAAGAAGAATGCGGTAGTTTGCGATCAAAGCTCGCCCATCTCGGTTGCGTAGAGTTCTGCCAGTATGTCGCGCCATTGTTCATACTGCTCCTCTACCGAACCACTCAGCGTAATCGTGCGGTCATCAAGAGTGATGACTTGGGGAGCCACTGCATTTTCCAGAGACTCACCCAATTCCTCCAGGGCCTGCATGTGGATACGGGCCTCGGCCTGCTTGTCGAATCCGCTCTTGACCAGGAACGCGCCCGCGCCGACTGCGGTGGCGCCACCGGCCTGTGTTGCCCAGTTTCCTCCGTTGCTGGCTGCAGCGATGCCGCCAACAACAGCCGCTGCCCCCGCAATGAAGCGGCGTCTTGCCGAGGCCTCTAGCTCCCTCAGCGTGATGGTTTCCTGATAGCTCTGCTCTCTCCAAGAGTCGTAGGGGAGGCGCATCTGTCTGACATAGGTCGCGAAGTAGTCCTGAACCGTATCGATGAACATGAAATCGCGCTCGCGGATGCTGCGAATTCGACCCAACAGAGGATCGTTATCAGCGGGCAGCGCAGTGAGCTGGTACTCTCCGTTCCTATCTCTGGCGAGATAAGTCCCGAAGGCGTCATCAGAGAAACGCTGCGCGAAGAGAAGCTCAGAAACCGTCCTGATTTCCTGAACCTCCGAAGCCTCAATGTTTCGTTGCCGGTAAGCCAGCAGGTCGTTCGCAATCTTGTTGTAGATCACCTGAAACGGATCGTTCTTCTGGCGATTCTGAGAGTCATAGCTAAACTGGCTGATGACTTCTTCGTATTCTTCGGTGTACCAGTGACGCCCACGAGAATCGTTGACTTCCACTCTAATAATCATCGCCTCGCCATTGGACCTCAGGATCGTCCCGTTGACCTGAACATCCATCGGGCTTTCGCTGTTTGGCATGACGCGAACGATGCCCCAGTTTGCCGATCGCTGCAGGGTCTCTGACAACAGATGCGGAGCATAGCGGGATTCCGCAACACGGATTTCGGGGTTCGCGGTGTCTTCATCATCCCCTAAATATTCATCGATGCCGGGATCAAACAGCGAAACACCCACGTCCAGCAAAAAGTCCTCGGGCAAATCCTGGCTGTCCTGGACTACTGGCGTGTAGCTGGTTGTCTTTACGGTGTGGGTCGCGCAAGCACTAACCAGAAATGCCAGAGCCAACGTCAATACTGCTTGCCTATGCTGCAAAATCATTGATTGTCACCAATACCTGTGTAATTTCGATATTCTCCCCAGAGCGCTTCCCGTAATTCTGGGTCAAGCTCGGCCATAGCCGCCTCACGCAGCTGTCGGGCCACCACATCATCATCACGGCCACTTGTGGTGCCTTCCGGCGGCGAAAATGTTCCCTTTTGCTCTCCGTCTGAAATCGGCGGTCTACCCAGTGCCGCCTCATCACTGGCTTTCACTGCAGAGGGCACTTCAACAGTCTTTGGCCGTCGCTGCCCACCGCTAGCTCTTCCGATTGCGACCGAGCCTTCTTCTTGGTGGCCGTCTCGAACCTCAGGCGTATAGCTGATCGTCCTGACTTCATGGCCTGCGCAAGCACTGACCAAAAGCGTTAGACCAAATGTGAGTCCTTTTCGCCCAAAATTCAAAATCATTGATCCAAAGCGATACCCGTGTAATTGCGATATTCATCCCAGAGCGCCTCTCTTAATTTAGGGTCTGGCTCTCTCATCGCAGCTTCTCGCAATTGCCGAGCCACCACATCATCATCACGCCCGCTAGGAATGTCTTCCGGCGGCGGAAAAGTCTGCTGAGGCTCTCCACTTGAGGTCGGTGGGCTACCTACAGCGGCCACCCCACTGGCCTGCGCTGTTGTTGCAGCCTCTTCCATAGTCTGGGGTTGTCGCTGCCCGCCAGCGCTTCCAATGGCTACCGACCCTGCTTCGTTGCTCTCATTTTGGGCGCGCTCTCGCTCTCCCAGGATAAATCCGTCAAAGGCTTCGTATCCACGACGTAGACGATCATCCAAGAGGGCAGCACGTTCTGCAGACGTAATATTACCAAGCCCGGGTTGGCTTGCAGATGCACTAGGTGAACCAACAGGCAGCGTTTCAAGCCCATAGTCACCACTAGGGTCGCTCATGGAGCCATTATTTGGCTTTGGTTCCCCACTTTGACCGGCATTTGGTGCTCCTGGCGCCGTATATATAGCCTGGTTACTGCCGGAGGCTTTATTATTTGACGAGCGAGCAGCAGTTCCTGAGGCGCTGCTTGGTCCCCGGCGCGCTGAACTCGGCGCTGACATGATGGAGCCCGAGGCCGATAACACACCACCAGAAGAAACCGAAATGACACCTTGGCTCCCATTAATACTGATATTTCCGCTATTTTGTGATTTCTGGCCTTGCGACTTGGCTTCTGGTAGAGATAATTCTGGAGGTTGTTTCCCACTTGGACCACTATTCGAGGGATTAGTCGGAGGCATAATTACTGCTCCGCTCGATGAGCTAGGAGCCGGCGCACTTGCGCTGGATTGGCTTCGGCTGCTGACCGGATTTGCGAGACCTTGTTCAACTGGCTCGAGCCGAATATTGCCGGCACCATTTTGGATTGCAGACCCGTTAGTCAATGTTTCGAGGCTATAGTCACCGCTAGGCCTAATTAGTGTGCTGTTTGAAGACCCTTCGTTCTCGCTCGACGCACTACTTGATGGACTTGATGTCGGCATACTGTCGCTGGATTGGCTCTGAATAGCATAGGCCTGATAGGTAGCTGAAGTCATAAAAAACGCAAAAACAAGAGGAAGCCTAAAAAATTTCATCGATTCTCTCATCGGGAGCTGTCAACATCTTTTGTACTAGATAGATCATTAATACCATTTTTTTCAAATTAGAGCAGAAAAACCGTCAGCGGAAACATCAGCTTTACTCAGTCAATTAGCCAGCCGAGATGTGGGTTTTTACCAATCACGGTGTTACCTAACGCCGAAATCCTGGCCTCACCGCCGGTCAAAACAACCGTGAGCCTAACGCTAACGACCAGTGATTAGAACCAGTACCGTATCCTGAAGCGGTTATCTTCAGTGGTCACCGGGACACCGTCCTGTAAGACCGGCCGAAAAACAAAACTTCTGAGTGCTCGCCCAACGCTGCCGAATTGAATAATGTTTTGCGGGGTCTCGTCAGACAACACAATGACTTTCCTCACTGAGCCGTTACGCGTCACAGTGAATGAGAGATCAACGAAACCCTCTGCCAATGATTCCGGCCCCTGACCAAGTACTCGTCTATCAACCAGTCGAGGCTCAGTAATGATCAGCGGAATCGCAACTACTGAGCCAAACAGGCTTTGCTGCAAAGCTTCTGGGTTTTCCTCACCCGCGAGTAACTCCCAAGCAGAGTGGTATAGGTCGTCGGCAGCTTTACGTTGTTCATAAAGCAGATACCAATCTGCCAATTCCGCGATGGACTCCGCCAGCGCATACACATCTTCCTGCTCCTGGCGGTAGCTGATGATAGACCGGAGCGCTTGCTCTCCGGCAATGAATCCAGCCGGCTGAGACGGCAGACGTTCGTTAATCATTGCCGCCATAACAGCCTGATCACCTCGAAACTCCGGATTACTCAGCTCGCTAATCAACTGCGGATTTCGCGCTACTTGATACGCAGAGAGCACGACGTTCCGAAGATAGGGAATGTACCTCGCGTCACTGCGGCCATAGTGGAACTCAACCAGCCGAGCAGCAGCACGAAACAGCAATTGCGCGGCGCTCAATCTCAACCCCAACGTGTCACCCACGCCGAGTTCGAATGCCTGCATATTCCATTCCCCCAACTGCTGAAGCATGGGAATAATCCTCGCATCATTGGAGCCATAGGCGCGCTGCTGTATGTAAAACAAGTAATTTTGATATAAGTCAACTTCCGACCACTGCTCTAACGCCGAGTGGTTAGCAATCATATTCTGCACAATCGGAATTTGATCGACTGTATTCAGACCTCCATGCACCCGACTAACGTGCATCGCACGATGAAAGGATCTCAGGGCGGAAGGATAATCGCCCTGGCTTTGTTGTACAGTCCCGATCGCTGATAGCTGTTCGACCAGATCCGCGCTCCAGGCACCACCAGCAGTCTCGGTCCGCGCAATCAGGTCGCGATATTCAAGTAGGGTTTGTTTCTGACGGGCTGTCTCATGATTTGTGCTCGTTGCAGAACTGCGGTCAAGAGCCA
>DORE01000053.1 GCA_003514305.1 Gammaproteobacteria bacterium
GTGTTATCTGCGATGCGATCAATCTCACTTCGAAGTGCTACGTACTCGGAGTTCATGTACGTTCGATCAGCTGCTGCGGTCGTGCCTGTACCGGACTGAACCGCAAGCTCCCGCATGCGCTGCATCATTGTAGTAATTTCGTCTAACGCGCCCTCCGCCGTATTCACCATGCTCATTGCATCGTTCGCATTGCGAATGGCCGTATCTAAGCCCCGGATTTGAGACGTCAGGCGTGTGCTGATAGCTAATCCAGATGCATTGTCTCCAGCGGAGTTGATCTTATTGCCTGTAGAAAGCTGCTCCATTGCGGTGTTCAGCGCCCGTTCATTTCTCATGAGGGCGGCCTGAGCAACAGAAGCGCCGATATTTGTATTTACAACAGCCATTGTTGGCCTCCTTAAAAATTGTTTCAGAACACTGGGCTGAAAACTTTTGCCCTCATGTCAGAACATCACTGACGAGATAGTTATCGGTCCTGAAAAAATTAACTTTAGTGTTTGAGCGCTTTTAACGATTTTTTTTAGCGCACTCGCCTCAGTAGGTGCTCTGACACACTGTGGCTGTCGATTATTACCTCTCAAGGCGGCTCGACTGATGAGGTAATATGTGGCGATTGACTTTGTTCCACTCCGTAGGTGGTCGGTATGTATCTTCCCGTTATTGAGCCAATTGACCGACTTTGTACTGAGGCACTGGAAAGTGCCCGTTCGGGTGACATTACCAGAGCGCGACAGCTAATCGACCGGGTCAGAACCATGCGGTCAAGGTTGTCGAGAAGTGTCCATAACCATCGATGGGAGTCTATTGATAATTGGATTCAGAGCTGTGGGTTGGATGACGAAGATCTGCTGCGGTATCGAGGGCAAGCTTCGGCATTGAATAAGAAATTGGACATCATAGGAGAGTGGATATCCGGGAGTGTCTCCACCTTTTCTCTTACTGAGCTGATGGCGAGTTCAGAGGGCCTAGGCCTGTACGTTGATGCTGTTCTTCCAGCTGCATGGGATTTCAGCCAGGACATTGCGATTTTAGTTGGTGAGCATGCGGCGGTTCTTGATGAGGAGCTGAGAAATAGAGGCCAGCAGAAGTTCATATATTTGCTAGCCAACAACTCGGATGAGAAATCGATAACCTTACCTTTAGGTGCATCTGATGCCGAAAGTGATAGTGTTGAATTCACTTCGGGAGCCTCACCTAACGCCGAAATGTTCTCACATCTGCTCGGGGAAGAAATTCCGCTCATCGTGGTTTTTGGTTTAGACCCAATGGGGGAGCCAGAAGCTGTGATCAAAGAGGACTATGAACGAATAAGAAAATCTTTGTCGGCGGTTTTTTTGGGTAAGAGGTCCATAAAAGAGTGGCCTGAAATATTCACCGACCAATGGTTAGGAAGGATGCACGACTTACCTGACTTCGGAAGTGCGTCTGAACTGCGACCCAAGTTCAAGGGCCAGGATGTTTTAATAGCTTCCCCTGGTCCGTCGCTCACAGATTCTTTGGACGACTTAAAGCAGAGGAGAGCTGAATTTTTGGTGATAGCTCCTATCAGATCCCTCAAAGCCCTCTTAGAGGCAGAGGTGGTGCCCGATTATGCTTTCCACGTTGATGCGACGGATTTCTCTAGCATCATCCCTGAACACCCATCTCTGAGTGATATCAGCTTGATATGCGGCGATTATGTCCATTCCTCAATCTTCGATGGCGGGTTCGGTGATATATACGTTGCCCCAGATCCGTCGATGGTTGGGAATGACCTATCCACTGCCCTGCATGGTGGTGACCCCCCCTTGCTACAAGGTGGCTGCGTTGCTACCTGCGCCGTCGCTATGTCGGCGCAGTATGGCGCTGCCTCAATTACTCTTATTGGACAGGACCTCAGCATATCGAAGGGCAAATATGTCCAACAAACTAAAGGGGCTAAGCTGGGAATCTCAAAAAATAAGGAAGCCGAGCGAGAAAATACCGTTTTAACTTGCCAGGGGATCAATGGTGAGAGACTGCAAACACAAGATGATTATTTATGGTTCATTGGAGAAATGGAAAACGCAGCGGCTTACTATGCATCCAAAGTGGAATTTTTTAATTGCACCACTCACGGTGCTTTTTTGAAAGGCTGGACTCACGAGCCACTTTTAGATCGCAGATTAGAGCTGCCGGCGACTTCTTCTGCAAAGTCGCGGGCAAACGATACTGTGGTTAGCGAGAGTTCATCGCAATCTCATCGGTACTCAGAGGTCGCCCAAGCAATTGGTCTGGAACGAGCGCAAGTTGATGAGGCAGCAATAATTTGCGATCTATTGGTTAAGGAACTTCATCGCCTTATGGATGCGGGAGAAAATGATGTAACGCAGGTTGACGAGCTTGAGGAGCGACTAAAAAAGATATTGGAGGAGAAGGGCTCTATTCTGCATTTTTATACCTCGAGGTTTACCATGGCGCTGTCAGCGGCAATGAAGTCTGTGACCAACCTAAAAGAGAATCTGAGTATTTCTGCGGAGTACTATCATCATGTGGGCGCAGACGCTCGTAAACTTAGTGCATCGATGGATTCTGCATTGAAAACGTTAACCAGTGCTAAAAGCTCTTAGGGCGGAATAAATGGCTGGTACAGATTGCGCAGTATGTAAGCTGATAAGGACCTATTTACTGTTTGCGGTCCCGCTGTTAGCACTTGTTGGCTTAAAAACTGCGGACGGCGATGGCAGCGTGAAACTTTGGTTTGCGCGTGCTGAGCTGATCGACGTTCTAGCTTGGGGTGCATTATTGGCGCTCGTGGTAATAACGCTTTACCGAGTCTATGAGGAGTATTATTTGCCGAGGCGCCGTATGGATAAGCTGCAGAAAATCAGATCTCAACTCGCTTCTGATGATTTTGATGAAGTTGACAATGACGATGAAAGATCAAGGCGGTCTGAATCCTCTGAGACTGTCGAGCATGATGGATGAAAAACCAAATTGCTGGCGATGTCGGCACTTCCAGATCACGCATCACAAATCCTTCCCATATGGTTGCTTGGTGATGGGGTTCAAGTCGCGTCAATTGCCGTGTTTAGAGGTATTGAGCGTAGACGGTGTTCCTTGCAAGCGTTTCGAGATAAAGCTGCATCTCAAATCCCGTTGAGTAGCCCAAAAGTATGGGCCAAACAGTCAGTGCTACATCTAACGACTTCGCGCTTGCGAGCGGAGAGCTCAGCAAATCTTATTGGGTTAGCGCAATGATGCTCAAGTGCCAGCGGGTCTATGCTTGCCTCGCCAGACTATTAAGACCCTACGAGTGCAATCGGGCGGAGGCTAGTTCCCCTTTACCAGGATGAAAGGTTGCGGAATATTCCGCGCCTGCCGACAGAAAACCCGCCCCTGATAGGTATAGATTGAGCAGCGGAACTTGTCCTGATGAAGTCCTTTGGAGGCTGTCCAGAAGTTGGCGACTTCCAGACCCGGGAACACGAACGGGTTGGCCGCTGGGTTAATGCAGTCAGGCTCGAGGATGTCGGGTATCTCGTCGCTTTCGGGCAAGCGCCAGGGCTCTCCGGTCTTTTCAGCCACCTCGGCGGCATAGGCCATGGCCTCATCCCAAGAGAGCTTCAATGAGTCACCGCGGCAGCGAAAATTGGACATTCGCTGGCCGACGGCACATTGGGTTACGATCAAATTAGTGGGCCGATGGAGCGCCATCCCGCCGTCGAACACTTCAAAATCATTTTCATCCAGGCGGCTTTTATAGACGTCCCCGCATTCGGGCTGGTTGCGCTGGTCGTTGCATCCCACGAGTAACGACAGCACGATGGCGCCAAGTATCAGCACTCGCATGGCTCGACTGAATGACTCTCCCAAAACGCTCATTCCCTGTTTCCCTCGCTGAGCTTTTTCATCTCGGTAAATACCTCGACTGGGTCACGCACCTTGGGCACGTGGCATGGTGCTGACTCGCTGACATCCCCA